>CBDUST010000157.1:0-9951 GCA_965369945.1 uncultured bacterium
GCTCCGGGCTCATGTACTCCGGGGTCCCGATCAGCTGTCCGTGCTCGGTGTAGATGGTCTTCTCGGTGATTCGGTGGCTGATCGCCTTGGCGATCCCGAAGTCGATGACTTTGACCAGCGGCTTGCCTTCTCTGAGCGAGACCAGAATGTTCGTCGGCTTGAGGTCACGGTGGATGATCGCTTTCTGGTGGGCGTGCTGGACAGCCTCGCAGACTTGCATGAAAAGCTCGAGGCGCTCCTGGATGTTGAGGCGTTGCCGATCGCAGTGCTCGGTAATGGAGACGCCCTTGACCAGCTCCATGACGAAGTAGGGCCGGCCGGTCTCGGTTGAGCCCGCGTCGAATACCTTGGCGACGTTGGGATGGTCCATCATGGCCAGGGCCTGGCGCTCGGCCTCGAAGCGAGCAATCACCTGCTTGGTGTCCATGCCCAGCTTGATGATCTTCAGCGCTACCTGGCGTCGGACGGGCTCGGTCTGCTCGGCGAGATAGACGGTCCCGAACCCACCTTCACCGATCAGTTCAAGCAACTTGTAGCGATCGATGATGGCACCGGGCTTTTCGGTTGGGAAACTTGGGATGGTCGCAGCGTCTTCATTCGCTGTAGGGGCCGCAAGAAAGTCGCCGGCCTCTTCATGCGCTTGCAGCATCGCTTCGACTTCCTTGCGAAGCCCTGCATCGGCAGCGCATGCGCCTTGTAGATATGCGTCGCGCTCGAGACTGCTGAGCTGAAGTGCGCGGCCAAGGATCGCTGCAGCTCGATCAACTCGGCTGCTCTGGTTGGTTTGTTGTTCCTTCTTGCTCATGTGAAGCATCCTCTCGCGAGACTTCTCGATACAGCCATGCTCGCGCCCAGGTCCACCGCCGTTTGACGGTGGCGGCAGAGACGCCCAACGCCTTCGCCGTGTGATCGACGCTTAGCCCGCCGAAGAATCGAAGACGGACGACGTCAGCCAACTCGGGGCTCTGATCCATAAGGCGACGAAAGGCCGCATCAAGGCTCAAGATTTCTTCGGTATTCTCCTGGTTGGCCAGATCGACGACGCTGAGAGGCAAACGACGGCGGTCGCGATTGGGTCCACCGCGTTTCAGACGCACTCGAGCTCGGGCATGCTCGATGAGAATCCGCCGCATCGCCTCGGCCGCCGCGACAAAGAAATGACCGCGGCTATCCCAGTTCAGCTCATCGTTGCCCACCAGCCGAACGTACGCCTCGTGCATGAGGGCTGTCGCCTGGAGCGTGTGATCGGGTCGCTCGTCGTTCATGTGCTGCTGAGCAATCGCCCGCAGTTGCTCATAGACCAGCGGCAGGAGGTCCTGCACGGCCTGGGCTCGGCCGGCGCCGGCCGCCTCAAGAATCCGCGTCACCTCATGGGCGGCTTCTGTGGTCATCCTCGCGCTACCTCTTTTCCAACGACGACCATAGTACGTCATTTACGCTGCGGACTATCGTCAAATCGCTAGGATTGCAGCTCATGACAGCCACCATGACACGGCAGGAATTGGCCAAGCGGATTGCCGACGTCGCAGTGCTTCGAGGTGAGTTCACGCTGCGCAGCGGACGAACGAGCAGCTACTACATTGATAAGTATTTGTTTACGACGCAGTCGGACATTCTGGCCCAACTCGGCGAGATGCTGGCTCAGCGCGTTCCCAGTGAGACGACACGGCTGGCCGGGGCGGAACTTGGGGGGATTCCGTTAGTCAGCGCCGCGTCAATGGCGAGCGGTTTGCCGTGCGTGTTCGTCCGCAACGCCAAGAAGGACTACGGCACGGCCAAGCAACTGGAAGGGAAGATTGAAGCAACCGACAAAGTGGTGATTGTCGAAGACGTCGCCACGACCGGCGGGCAAGCAATCGAAGCGGCCAAAGCAATCACGGATGCCGGCGCTGAGGTTGTCAAGATTATCGCGACGATCGATCGAGAAGAAGGCGCGCGGGAGAATGTCGAGGGCGCGGGATATGCGTTCGAGGCGTTGTTTACGGTTGGGGATTTAGGGACTGAGCGATGAGCAAGGCAAGTTGCAGGAACGATTGACGTTCGACACGGACCGGCCGTAGGATAATCAGTTCTGCGACGAGGTGTTTTATGACCAAAGATCAGTTCATCGAATCATCGGACGATCGCCTGGGTGGTACGCCGGTATTTGCAGGCACACGGGTTCCGGTTCAGACTCTAATTGACCACCTTGAAGCTGGCGATCGGCTGGACGACTTCCTGAGCGACTTCCCGAGTGTAAGTCGAACACAGGCGCTGGCTGCGTTGGAGTTTGCCAAGAAAGCCCTTCTTGAAAGACAAGATGAGAGTGCTGCTTGACGAGTGCCTGCCTCGTCGCTTCGCCGGCGAATTGGAAGGACATGATGTCAAGACCGTTGCGGAGATGGGTTGGTCAGGCAAGAGTAACGGCGAACTGTTGGAACTCGCAGGCGATGAGTTCGACGCATTCGTAACACTCGACCGGGGCTTCAAGTACCAGCAGAATCTGGAGGGTCTGCCGATCGGCGTCATTCTCGTGCACGCCGAGAGCAGCCGACTTCCAGACTTGGCGCCGTTGGCTCCGGCGGTCATGGAGTCACTACCTCGATGCAAACCTGGAGAGGTCGTTGTCGTCAAGGGCTAAGAGCCGACCAGGAATCTGACGGCTCACTCGACAAGCATCGCATTATCGACAAGCGCTATGTCGAACCTGTCTTGCGCCGCAAACGCGCTAACCAGGCGATACCGATGAGTCCTGCGACGAGCACGACGATCAGTTCGCCAGATCGGTTGACCAACTCGGCTGTGATACCGTGCTCGAGTTGATAGGCAACGGTAAGAAGCGGCGCGGCCAGGCCGATCGCCCATTCACGCAACCCCAGCCCGTTAGAAAAGAACGGCACGAACGTGGCGATCATGCTGATGCAGGCAAAAGCCATCGCCGCCTCCATCGAGATCGCGTAGTCGATCAGCGCGAATGCTGCGTAATATCGCGCCGCCCAAACGAACACCTCGACATACCGGATCAAGCCGGCCAACGCCCAAACTCTGATCGATCCAACCAGCGTGCCCAACGCCAGGAGCGCAAACGGCAGGGCGAGCACAATCCAGAGCGTGAGCTGAAACTGCGCGACAAGCACAAGACACAGAACAAGACAACCTGCCACGGCAACGCTTACCCCGATTGCCTGCCCGATCGTCTTTGCGGTATCGACTGCGGGAATATCGTTGATCGTCTTGTGATACGCGATGCGGCCGAGAAGGCCCGGGCGCAGCGGCAGGAAATTCAGCAGCGTTGCGGCCCCGATCAAGGCCTGCATCTCGATGAGGCGAACCTTGCCGTATCGCGACATCAGTACGCTGAACATGAGAGCGGTCAGCGCGATATTCCCGAGTACGCAGACGATCAGGAGGACAAGGAGTGGCAATGAAGGCTGTCGCATCGCGCCAAAGGCGCTGGCGAGAACATCATGTTGCCGAGCAATGAAGACGATCGCGGCGACGAGGAGTACGGCACCGATCAGCAGTCCGAGGCGACGAATCCAGGATCGTCCGGTCGGTCGTTCGCCGGACGAGCAAGGTCGGGATTTGTTTGCACTTGATGGGGTGTACGCAGCCGGCATTGGCGGCTATTGACCACTGGCGGCTTGTGCGCGATCGATCGCCGCTTCAACGATATCAGCGGCGAATCGTAGATCCGGATCGTCGCTTCGCCTGGCCGCATCGAGCATGGGATCTGAACGGTCCGTGACGTGGTACAGCAGATAGGAGATTCGCACGTACTTGTCCGGACTCTTACGAGCCATGACCATCATGGATTCCATCAGGCCGATCGGAGGCAGGACGGTAAGCAACCACGCCTGCGAGATCGAATCAATCTTGGCGAAGCCTTCAACGAGGGCGTCAACGGACTCGCGGACGAGCTGGATCAGCTCCGGCGTGACTTGGTCGGGCTGCAATACTAGGGCGAGTCGGCTCAGCAGTGCCATCGTCGCCAAATCATCGGCGGAGTCGGGGGCGATGGCCGCACTGATGGCCTGCTCAAGCCATAGCTGGGTCAGGCGAACGCCGTCCACTCGGATCGGCTGCCGGAGCTCGGTTTCGATACCGAGCACGCCGGGACGGATCACGCCTTTCTTTGGAACCCAGAAGTTCGAGATGGCCCGGATTTTCAACGACGCCCCTCGCAATGGATGCATCGTGTTCAAGAGATCATTGATTCCGGTGCGGCGAAGATCTACGGGAACGACGAGCGTCTGGCGAGGCTCAAGCCTCAGGCGTCGATCGATATCAACGACAATCGGCTCAAGCTGACTGACGCGCAAGTCTCGGGCGATCTGGATCGTCGGTATGAGAACAATGCGCGCCTGGATCGGCCCACCGTTGTCGATAGCTAACGGGAAGGGTGCCTTGTTAGTGATTTCGAGGTTAACGATGACCGGTTCGTAGGGCTTGAAGGTGCCCTTGACCGGTACAACGCGCAACTCGACAGCCAGGCTCGGCTCTAGGGGAAACCGGTCATAAACGAGTGGGATGGAGTCAATGAGCTGCGTGAACCGCTCCGCCTGCGGGTCGAGTTCGGCCGGCTTGAGTCTTCGACCGATCAGCTCGGCAAGCAAGTCCGCTGCCCACACACCGATAAGGCTGCCGGGCTGCGCTCGTGCCACGCGCAGCAATCCACCCGCACCGTCGCTGCGATTTCCCTTGCGCAGGTGGGCCACAGCAAGCCCAAGCTGCGCAGCCAAATCATCTTCAGCATTGGTCTCCATGAGGGCGATCGCTTGGTCCAGCTCACCCCGGCGAAGCGCAATCCAACCATCGAATCTGCTTTGTGCACTGGGGTTGAGGCCTTTCTCGCCGAGGGCCGCCTTGGCGTTATCCAGAAAACTTGTCACCAAATCCATATCCCCATCAAGCCACACAAGCACCCACGCCGCCTGCAAGTTGCGGTCGAGCAAGGCATTCGCATCGGGATTCTCAGCCCCACGAAGTCGGCCGATCTCAGCCCGATAAGCCATCTGCACGCCCAGGAGCGAGGATTCGATCTGATCGTCACCGAGCCGATTATGGATTGCGGCGCGGATGGTCGCCAAGGTTGCGGCGACGGGCGCTTTCATCCTGGCCAGTTCGAGTCGAGTCAGTTCGGGGTTCTGCTGCCGCACCCTTTGCCGAAACATCAGATCGGCCTGATCCTGTCGGCTGCGAATCGTCTGCAGGGCGGCTTGGGCATGCCCGCGCCCCCACTGAGCAACGGCGCGATCAGCAAGCATCCCGCTTGGCGCAAAAGATCCTCCGGCTTCAAACGTGTCTTCAGTCACGCCATAGATTCGATCCGCCGCGGCATGGGCGCCATGATCCAGGAGCAATTGAGCCAGCGACACCTGGGTGATGACCTCAGTGGGGTCGGCCAACATCAGACTCGTGAGAAGCTCGGCCTCCGCGAATGCGTCTTCGACATTCATCCGGAAGAAACCGGCCGCCTCGGCAACGGCCGCTCGGTTGGAAGGGTCGGCGGCAACAGCCTCCCCAACCCACTTCGAATACTCCTGGACATCGTTGTTCCGCGACAGTAACAAAGCCAAGTCAAGCGCCAGACGGGAAGTGACGGCATCGCCCAACTCCGCCCTGTTCTGTGGGGACAGAAGTTGCTCGTAGGCCTCAATTCGTTCCTGCACGGTTTGAAGCTGTGCGATGGATGTATTGATCAGTCGCAGTTGAACGACGTCATCGTTCGGATCGAGCTGAGCGATATGCTCCAAAACGGTCTGGCGTAGAGGGTCGTCCTCGGGCCGATCCTGGAAGTCGATCAACTCCAAGAGCGTGCGCCAAATCTCGACATTGTCCGGATCGAGGTCGGTCGCCTGCTGCAGGAGGAAAACCGCGTCCTGAAGTGCCCGGATATTGACCGAGCGGGTCTCCAGGAGGGCTGTGGCCGTGCGAAGGTATTGACCGGCCAGCATCTGCCGGGGCGGTGGCTCGGCGGCCCACGTAGTGGAATAACCCACCAGCAGCACCAACGACAGTCCAATAATCGTGCGATACCGAGACATTCGACTCCTAGTACTGCACAGCCGGGTATGCGGTTCGGCTTCCGGAACCGTCCCGCCCAATGGGCCGTATCTGAGGAAGCGCCAAGGCCGAACACCAGCGGTGCGTTCGACCGGGGCCTGGCAATGTAGGCCCCGTAGGGGGCGTGAGCAAACCCGAACCGGGCCGATAGCTGGATCGACGCGGCGAGGTGCAGTCTTGAGCAGATCGTTGACACTACGGAACAACACTGATAGGGTCGAACGATCGCCGAGGTCGCCGGGGCCCGAGTCGTGCACCCCGTGCCCACCCCAGGCTCCTCGACCCAACCAGCCATGAGCACACCGCAGTCCAAAATAACCGCTTGCGTTGCCTTCGTTCTCGCCGCCGTTGCATGCGGCGCCTTGGGCGACCCTCCACCGGTCAACGGCTTGGTGGGGAAAGACCCGCTCTCGCCGCAGGATCGCGGCCAGGTCCGTACCTATGCCGACTTCTACTGCAATCAGCTTGCCGCTGGGGACATCCAGGCCGCCGAACGGGCAAAGCGGCAACTGCTGGATCCGCTCCGGTCGCCCGTGATCAGCGGTGACTTCCAGCTGGAGTACTCCAAGGTCTTGGCGGGAAATCTTGCTGCGGTCATCGACTCAGACAAGCCGCACGCAGCGGTCAATGCGATGCAGCTGATCGGGTTTTTGGGAACGGATCGAGCGCTCGACGTCATCAAGGATCACCTCGACTCCAAAGACGAGGATCGTTTCGAGATTCGGCTGTGGGCGGCCAAGGCGTTCAGAATGGCGGCGGATGCGGACGAGCTCGACGCAAACGATTTGAATCCACTGCTTCGCCAGTTCGATACCGCATGCCGAAACGAGACCGAGCCTTCCGTGCTTCTCCGACAATACGAGGCGATCGCATCGGTTGACAGCCCGGTTGCACGCAGTGTTCTACTCGGCGCGATCGGTAAGAAACTCGACGTGCTGCAGGCACAGGCCCAGCCCAGTCGGTTGATGGACGCAATTTATCCGGCACTGATTCGCCTTCGCGGTCAGTTTCTGAATCGCAGGCTCGCCGCCGCGGATCAAGAGGTGTTCGGAAAGAAGGTCGCCAGTCTTCTGTACAAGGTGTTCGAGGTTGGATCAGCCCACTGGAATATCATCCAGGCCGACGAGAAAACTCGACACGAGTTCCGCAGCTACAAGGGCGCGATCGGCGTCGCTGAGAGTTTCCTGAAGACGATCGATCGAACCGTTCGCACAGCTGAGCCACCCCGGACGCAACTCATCACCGCCTGGGAAAATGCTGACAAGACCCGGTTCGATGCCGAGCACCGCCACTGGGGCAGGTTGCTAGATGGGCCTCCGTACAACGGGCGCTAAGCATCCGTTCACTCTACATAACTTGCTAATAGACCCGCCGGGCCAAGGCTGCTCTGCGATCGGCTTGACCAGAAAACGAACGGATGTCGCCTACGTAGGTGACGCCTGCTCAGGCTGCATACAACGACCTAACGGGAACGCGGGGGAGCGGATGAAGCTCAAGAATGTCGCTCCGTTTGGCTGGTTTTGTCCCCTATCTACCCTGGTTTGCACGTATAGTGAATGAGAATTTCGTAGGAATTGAGGGTACAAAGGATGAGGAACGGAAGGGCACAAGAGTGCAGAAACCTACTGGTGGGGATGGTCCAGCTCCTGCTTTTTGCAGGGCCTGTAATGGCTGAGATCCCTTGTGGGGGGTATGAAGTCACTGCGATCGTGAGTATGGAGAAGTGTCCTCCGTTTGGGAATCCGCCGGTCGTTCCGATGGGAATCAATGAACAGGGCTGGATGGTTGGGTACTTTATCGCCTGTGTCGTTGGTCCGAGTACTGCCTTCTTGTGGACGCCGGACGACGGGCTTGTGGCGATTCCCATGCCCGCCGGTACGAGCCGGAGCCGTGCCTTGGCCATCAGCGGCACCAGGGTCGTGGGCTGGTACGACAACGCAGAACTCGAATTGGGCACAACCGGCTTCCTTTACGACTACGAAACCGATCACTTCACGAGCCTGGGCACACTACCAGGGGGTAACGCGAGCGAAGTGGGTGGAATAAATAGCAAGGGCGAAATTGTGGGATCCTGGGGCAACACCGTGAAGGGTCCTTTCCCATTAGCTTTCATCTGGCGTGACGGTGAAATGATTGATATCAGTCCGGATTTTGGCACTGCTACGAGCAGGGGTTTGGATATCAAATCCGATGGTTTTGTTACTGGCTGGATGGGGGACTCACAACTCAATGACGCCCGCGCGTATGTCTGGAACAATGGAAGAGTTACACAACTGCCACCCCTCCCCGGCGGAATCACCAGCGAAGGTCAAGCTATCAATCGTTTCGGCGACGTAGCAGGGCGAGGCCAGTTCTTTGATCCTGAGCTAAATGCGGATGTTTGGCGTGCATTTGCGTTTATCGACGGCGAAGCAATCAACCTCGGCATACTTCCAGGATTCGAGAAGTCCGTTGCCACCGGAATCAATGACGATCAAATAATCGTTGGTTTTTCGCAGACAACGTCGGCTGAAGCCTTCATCTGGAAAGATGGCGAGATGGGGTCGCTCAACGATGTAACCCCGCCGGAGTTCGGTCTCGATTTCATCACCGCCCGCGGGATCAATCAGGCAGGCCAGATCGCGGCCAAGGCATCCGGACCGGATGGAGTTGTCGCCGTTCTCTTGACACCGATTGAAAGCACCGTCGTCCCCGACGATTTCAGCGCGTTCCGCGGTTTCTACAACTCCGGTGACCTGGACAGCCTTCTGGAATCGGATGAGAACAAGCTGTGCTTCAACCCGGGCATCGTACTCAATCCAACCGAAGCTCCGATCACACTAGATTTTCTAGGTTCGTTGCCAAACGATGCTCCATCGACACTTGACGTGACGATCGAATCGTCAGCGAACACTGTCGGTTTGGAACTCACATTCTCATTCTGGAACTACAACACGAATTCGTGGGATGTTGTTGGTACGGACACGCAGTCGCTCAACGCCGATACCGTCAGGACTTTTTCCGGCACACCGGCGAATCATGTAGAGGCGGCCACTGGCGAAGTGAGGACTAGATACGAAGTTCGTGTAGTGAGCTTTATATTCCTTTTCCCATGGACGGATTGCATCGACCATGTCTTCTGGACGGTATCAAACTAGCTTCGACAACAACGGCTCCGTCGGCGCATCCGACCTCCTCGCCCTCCTCGCCAACTGGGGGCCGTGTGAGAATTGTCAAGAGTGCGCCGCCGACCTCAATGGCGATTGTACTGTCGGAGCCGGTGATGTACTTCTGCTACTTGCGAATTGGGGATAGGACGTAACCACAGATGAACACAGATACGCACAGATGTAGAGATTGAATTGTAAAGTCGCGACCGGTGGTCGCGGTCTTAAGGAGCAACGACTGATCGCGGGGTGAAGACTCTGACTATCGGATTCAGGGACGATGGATCGGGCAAGGATGGCCTGAACAACATGAGGGAATGAAAAACCACGAATGAGTGGGGCGCGATCGGTGCGCACACCCACAAGACAAGAAGGAGGTGGCTCGGCAAAAGAACAACGTCAGATGGCATGTAAGAACCCAACGGCTATTGGAGGGGACGAATCTTAAGACTTCGGTCGTTTTTCGTTCGTTTTGTTCCTCATATTCCCTGGTTTGCCCGTATAGTGGATCAGCAGTTCATCGGAATCGAGGGTGTCGGGATGAGGAACGGAAAGGCACAAGAGTGCAGCAACCTGCTTGTGGGGACGGTGCAGCTCCTGCTTCTCGCAGGGCCTGTGACGGCTCAGATTCCATGCGAGTATGACGTGCAGATAATTGCGTCACCCAACGACTGCGGTGGGTTTGGGACCGTCAACACCGTCGGTCTGGGGCTCAATGAGCGTGGCGATGTGGTTGGGTACTACAAATGCCCGCTTTGGG
>CBDUST010000158.1:0-9933 GCA_965369945.1 uncultured bacterium
AAACACCTAGGCAGGACCCGATCCGCTCACGGCCGTAACTGCGTGCATCAATGACTCGTCCACGGTCGTCGTTTGTCCAAGCGAATCGAAAATCGCCACGGCCAACGCTTCATCACCTGCCTTGGCGCCCTGTCCCAATGCAATCGCTGTCATACCCGCGCCAATGCGGCATGGCGTGTTAGGCATCACGCGCACGACTCTCGCGTGCTCACCGAGCGCCGTGCCAATAACTTTGCTGCTCAACCCCGCCATGATCGAAATCACGACCTTGGGCTCAGGTACTAATCCGATCACCGTTGCGATGTTGGCGAAGACCTGCGGCTTCACCGCAAGCATGATCTGTTCACACCCAACCGCCAAGACTGGATCTTCAGTCGTGGTGCAGCCCAGACACGCGAGTTCCTGGCGACGCATCGGGTCGATCTCGGCAACGAGCACGTCGCCGGACTTCATGATGCCGGCGGCGATCGATCCACGAACGATCGCCTGTCCCATGTTGCCCCCGCCGATGATGCCGAGTCGATGAGTCATTGGAACGTGAGAAGGTACCACGATGAGCCCCTGGAAGCGTCTTGGACACCCGGATCGAGTGCGGAACGGCTCACTTGGCGGGTCACTATCCCGCCGGCGCGACGTAGCCTAGACTGTCGGCCTCTTGGGCCTACCGTCTCGGGGCTGGAGTCACGAATTGATGGCCAAGGCAACGGAATACGGCAGCACGTACACACTTCCGTTCGAGCAGCCGGTCGCAGCGTTGGATAAGCAGATCCAGGCGCTCGGTGATCGGGAAAACTCCCAAGCCTATGCCGAGGAGTTGGCCGGCCTCGAGCATAATCGTAAGCGATTGCTCGCCAAGCTGTACAACGACCTTTCGCCCTGGGACATCGTCTTGGTGGCCAGGCACCCGCAGCGCCCACAGACGTCGGACTACATTCAAATGATGTGCCGCGATTTCTGCGAGCTGCACGGCGACCGCCATTTTGGCGACGACCCCGCGATCATCAGCGGCTTTGGGCGGATCGGTCCCCACAAGGTCATGTTCATCGGGCACCAAAAAGGCCGAACCACTCAGGAAAGAATCACCTGCCATTTCGGTTGCGCGCATCCAGAGGGGTATCGCAAGGCACTTCAGAAGATGAAATTGGCGGAGAAATTCGGCTTGCCGATCGTGACCCTCATCGACACGCCCGGCGCCTACCCCGGCTTCAAGGCCGAAGAGCGAGGCCAAGCCGAGGCCATTGCCGTCAACCTCCGGGAGATGAGCAGGCTGAAAACGCCGATCGTCTGCGTCGTGATCGGCGAAGGCGGATCCGGCGGCGCGCTGGGTCTGGGCGTGGGAGATCGGGTCGCGATGCTGAAGTTTGCCTGGTACTCGGTCATCAGCCCTGAAGGCTGCGCCGCGATACTTTGGAAGGAATCGAACGAACAGACCAACACTGCCGCCGCTTCAGCGCTTGCGTTGACGGCCGTGGACAATCTTTCAAACGGGCTGATCGACGATGTAATCCCGGAACCGCCCACGGGCGCGCACCGCGATCCGCAAGCCGCGGCCAAGCAGTTGCAGACATGGATTGTCGATCGGATCCGCGAACTGAAACGGTTTAAGCCTGAGACCCTGGTGCAGCGGCGCTATGAGAAGCTTCGCAAGATCGGAGCAGTAGCGCTGGCCGGGACACCCACGACACATTGACGAAGGTAATCGCTGTTCCTACGATAGCTGAATTCCCGATCAACCAAGACCGTAACTGCTTTGCCGGCAGGGCCTTGCGTGGATCGATCGCCTGAGAGGCCCTTTGCGTGGCCAAAAAGAAAGTAACCAAGAAAAAATCTCGCGCCGCTGCCAGCCGCACCACGAAAAAACCTGCGGCCAAGAAGCGACCGGCACGCGCCAAATCGACCGCGCGAGCCAAGAAAAAGTCCACGGCGACGAAGAAGAAGAAGGTCACGAAGAAACAAGTCGTGACGAAGAAGTCAACTACGCGCTCAACAAAGAAAACGGCAACCAAGGCGGCGAGCAAGCCGGCTGCAAATTCCGGGGCAACGAAGAAGTCATCCTCCAAACGCCGTACCGGAAGCGCGGTTGTCGGCCGAAAGCGATCCGGATCCGTCGCCGAAGCCGCCGCCGCCGCCTCAGCCGATGCGCAGGGCTATGTGTTCATTAACGGACGCCGGGTGCGCATGATCTCTACCAAGAAAAAAGTTGAATCGCCCGAAAAGAAGCTGCGTAAGACCGTGGCGAAAAGCGTCCCCGTAGAGCCTAAATCAATACCGATTGAAGCCGACAAACCGATCAAGACCAAGCTCGCGCCAAAGACGCTGGATGAATACCGCAATCTACTCCTGATCAAGCGAGCTGAACTGGTCGGCGACCTCAGCGCGATGGAGGCGGAAGCGCTCCAGTCCGGCGGTGGAAACCTCTCCAATGTGCCGATCCATATGGCTGACATTGGCACCGACACCTACGACCAAGATTTCATGCTCGGGCTTGCCGAGAAGGAGCGATCGCGCCTGCGCGAGATTGATGAGGCCTTGCGGCGGATCGACGATCGCACGTACGGTGTTTGCCAGATGACGGGCAAGCCGATTCCCAAGGCCCGCCTGCTGGCCAAACCCTGGGCCAAGTACACCATCGAAGCTAAGCGTGAGGTCGAGGGAAGCTGGGGTTCCTAATGATGGACCAATCGGAGCCGCCAAGCTCGACCGCACCGATGGCGGCCGTCTCGGCTTATCGTTCAATTCGAGCGTGGCTGGTCTTACTGACGGTGCTGACGGTCGGCCTCGCTTTGGATCTTGGCCTCAAACGCTGGAGCTTTGAGACTATCGCCAACCAGCCGGTGGTGTTGGATCGACACGAGCTCCTGAACAACCCGTATTGGCGAATTCCTCGTCACGAGCCCCTCACCGTCGTTCCGCGCGTACTTGAGTTGCATCTCGTTGAGAACCGTGGAGCCGTATTCGGGATCGGCGCCGATCAGCGAATCTTCTTCATTGTGTTCACCATCGGCGCTCTAATAGCAGCAACAATGGTCTTTGCACGCTGGACGACGAGCGACTCGCGCACGGCCCATGTTGCCCTGGGACTCGTTCTAGCAGGAGGAGTCGGCAACCTCTACGACAGAGTGCTATACAGCGTCGTGCGCGATTTCGTGCATCTCTTCCCCGGGTGGACGCTTCCGTTCGGCTGGCAATGGGGCGGCCACTCCAATGAGATTTTTCCCTGGGTGTTCAACGTGGCGGACGTGATGCTTCTTACCGGAATGGGCTTGCTGATGCTGCACATGAATCGAAGGGATCGACGACGGCGCGAAGCTCACGCGATCATCCAAAAGCAGGGGAACGACGAGACTTACACTGAGTCCGCCTGACCCAATCGCTGCATATGGCGATCAATCAACTGGAGCGCCGCATCGATTGGGATAAGGTCCGCCTCGGTGAGTGGTTCGGGCACTTGCGCAAGTGTAAGTGCGCCAACTTCATCGAACGGACCCACACCGAGACGGCGCAGGCTCTGGCAATGACCACCGGTTCCCAATTCCACCCCAAGTTCACGAGCGATGCTCCGTATGTACGTCCCCTTACCACAATGCACAGCTAATTCCAGCTCAGGCCAGTCATAGCGACGAATCTCGATGCTGTAGACTGTTACGGGCCTGGGCGGCAAGTCAACCTGCTCACCGCGCCGCGAAAGAGCGTAGGCACGACGACCACCGATCTTTACAGCGCTGCGTTGCGGCGGGCGCTGCATGATTCGGCCGGTGAATTTGTCTAGCATCGCTCGCACGGCTGACTCGGACGGTGGCTGAGGGATATCCACCTCGGTCCGCTCACCCTCCAAGTCGTCCGTGGTGGTAAAGGCCGTGAGATCGATGACGGTGGTATACCGTTTGTCGGTTGCCATGATTCGATCGACGCATTTGGTTGCCTTGCCCAAGGCCAGGACGAGAACGCCGGTGGCGAGCGGATCGAGCGTCCCAGCGTGGCCAGTCTTCGTCCCGCCGGCCTTTTTGCGAACCGCAGCAACGGCGTCCATCGAAGTGATTCCAGCCGGTTTGTCCAGCACCAGCACGCCGGTGATGACTGGTCGCGGTGGCTTGTTCGAGCGTCCCATGCCGATACACTAAGGCATAATTCTGGACAGGTGTCCGAGCGGCTGAAGGAGCGGCACTGGAAATGCCGTGTACGATTTTTTCGTACCGTGGGTTCGAATCCCACCCTGTCCGCTTGCGGAAGGTCTGGAGACTGATCGATCTCTTCACGGGCTGTAGCGCAGCTTGGTTAGCGCGTCTGACTGGGGGTCAGAAGGTCGGCGGTTCGAATCCGCCCAGCCCGATTCGTGAGAGGGGTTTTGGGGGGGCAACGCCATCAGATTTAGGCCGATTTGACCGTTTGCGTCACTTTTGCGTCTCGCGGGGCCGGATTTCATCTTTGAGGTTCCTCGGATCATGCGATCTTCGCAACGGCTGCGAACTCCGAATCCAACGGTCGGGTGTAGTGCTTGCGACTGACCTTGGCGCTACGTCCCATCCAGGCCGTGTATGTTGCTTCGGGGATGCCTCGCTGTTTCCAGTCGTTCTCGCAGCTCGCCCGCAATGACTGATACATCTTCGGCCACACCTTGAAGCGCAGCAGCCGCAGTTCGTGATCGTCGGTGTACTTTTCGATCGCTCGCTTCTGATCGGGAATTGATTGTTCTTGACGATCAGTTGAGCGACGCACATAGCAGATGGCGGCTCGTGCTCGCGCTGCGATTCGCTTGCCGCATCGATGTGCATTAGTAGTGTCGGGCCTCACCATCGTGATGGGCTCCTGCGTTGGTTCTCAGACGCCAAACCCGCGCCCTAGGGGTGTCGGGACATAAGGGCATAGGATGGGAAAGATATCAAGGCGATAATGAGAGAATTGGTTGGATAAACCCAGATTCCCGCGGACCTCGGCCTAGAGTCCGAGGTTGTTAGGAGCTGAAGCACGGCTTGGTGCAGCGCGGGTTATGTTCAGAAGGTCCGGCCTGCAGGAAAGTGCCGTGAAGCGCGATTCCACCGGTCGGAGTGTGGCGGTGTTACCCATGCCACGACCATGCCGGCCGAATCTTTGCACAATGCCGCGAAAGGTCGGCGGTATGGAGAGAACTCCAGGACTACTTCGTTGCGAACATCGTCGGTGGCTCGGTGGCGAGTGCCGTGAACTCTGCCGTCGTCCATTTGGCGCGTGTGAACAGAAGTGCCAATGCTAACAAGACGAGGTGCAGGAGCGCCATGCCGGGCAGAATGGTGAAGGCGAGGTTTTGTTCGCCAGTTCCGCCGAACATTCCGAGGAGTCCGGTGGCGCACAACACGGCAAGTAGGAGGAAGCCGATGCCAACAATCGCCCCCTCTTCCCGTGCGGTTTCAAGGGAGGTTTTGACCACAGAGGCCGCCGCAACCCCGGCCAGCGCAAGGGCAGCACCCGTGACGGCAATGTGCGTGGCCGCGGCAAACGGAAGAGATCCAAGAGCGCCTGCCAACACGGCACTCGCAGGAAGGCGAAGGGTCCTTTTCCCGGGTCGGTCGGCCATCAGCCCTTCCGAGAGGAGGAAGAATGCGGCAATCATGGCAGGCACCGCGAGGAGTGCGCCGACGATTGCGGTGTTCCATTGTCCAGTCGTTTCGAGAAACAGGGGAACTGTCGCCGGGAGCGTCAACAGGAGTAGTCGCTCAGTCAGGCGGGTCAACCTGACTGGCCGTGTTACCAGACGGTCGGCCTTAGCGCGAATCTCATGGTGGTCATTTGCCCCGGTGGGCAGGGTAAAGGTGTAGGATCGACGAAGGAAGATCAAGGTGATAAGGGCCAGGCCACACCATATCGCAGCGCCCAGCCACAAACAGTGAACTGCTCTGTGAGATCCGATGAGACCGCCCGCGCCAAACCCGGTTGCAAGACCGAGCGTGAACACGGTCGCACCAATGGCTGATCGCTGAGCGGGCGCTTTGATCACCGACGAGTTGATCACGCTGGAAGACAATATCCAATAGATGTAGATCGCAGCTGCGCCCTGAAGCACCCGCAGCACAACCGTCGCCCCAAAGCCGATTGGCAGAGCGATGGTGGCAAGGATGATGCCGTTGACGATCGCGGCGAGTGCAAACAGGTTCGCACTGGACTTGCATGGCGTGAAGGCTCTTATCAGTCCTGCACCGCCGATCACGCCCAGAAGTTTGGCGTAGATGAAAGCGTGGGCTAGACCTGGGGTAATGTTGTAGCGATCGACGGTCAGCGAGCGGAGCACCGGCATCGCCAGCACCTCGGTCAGCGCGATGACGAACAGCATGATGATGGCAGCGAGGAATGGAAAGGCGTGGGTCACAACCGACGTTCGTGCGGCAGCGACCTGGTTCGAGGAGCCCGAACCGGCTAGGGTGGTCCATGGATAGGGCGAAACAGTCATCAGTTCCGGCTCCTTCAACGAGTAGCTACCACCGCCCGAGAAGCCCTCAACGGTGAGGGGGGACAAACGGATGTCGGGGGATGTGGCCTATCGTCTCAGTCGAAGCAGCGTCTCGAATCTGCCGGGCGGAGTCCGTGGCAGCGGCGTTGGTGCGTGAATAGTGGCCGATAATCCGGCTGGAGTTGTTCCGCTGGGCCTGGGCGGGCCTTGGTCTGATAATTGTTTGGCTCGTGCGATGAGCTTGGTAGGATGGGAATTCGCGACCTTGCGGCTCCCTTGGACGAGGGTTCCAGCGGTGACTCAGCGTGGTCGAGCACATTGTGTGCGGACCATTTTCAGTGTGTTAGAATCAGCGGGTAGGCGCGCACGAGATCAATGAGCAGCGACACTGGATCACCAACAGATCTTCCGGCGGGCTACAGGGCCGTCCCTATCGACACGTTCCAAGGGAATGCGGCGATGCGGGTTTGCGTGCTCGTTCGAACCGTTGCAGAGGACGGCTGCGGCAACCTCGTTGTTGTTCGGAATCTGTTGACGAGTCGGGCCTACCTTGGGTGTATCGTTGATCACGGCGGCGTGATACACGATTGGGTGGAGATTCGCGTTCAAGATCCCGACTGTCTGGGCGCCTCGCCCGAAGCGGTTCGTAGTCGGCTGTCTAACACGATCATCGATCGACGATGGGTTCAAGAGTGTCGAGCTCTGGCAGAGCTCGAGCCGCAACAGTTGCTACGAACAGGTTTCGAAGAACACCATCCGCTTCCTGCGTTCATCGACCAGGGCGAATGGGAGGTGTTTCATCCAAAGGAACCTGAGAGTGGTTTCGTCTTTCGGCTGTGCGAGGACGACTCACTCCTGCTTGCGCACGGGCTGCCGACATACAGCGCGAGCTTGCACCGCTATCTCTATCTCTCTGAGCTCGGCAAGGACACTCCGTTTGTACCGGTCACGCACGATGCTCCGAGCAGCCCGTCAACCCGACCGCTTCAAGAAGTGACGAGCGATGACCGTCGCGGTGTTCCCTTCAATCCACGATGCGGCCTTCTCCTTGTTCGCCGCTACAGTCCGGTACACTTGGAAACCTATGTCGACATTCTTGGCGGCGGTTCTTGGAGCGGCGTCTTCCATGGGGAGAACGAGCTGGACCTCGGGGGTCCGCTTCGTGCTCTTTCCCAGCGGACGATGCAGGAGCGCCTGGCGGATGGGCACCTACATATTGCCGGACGAGGCTCTTCAGCGCGGGTCCTTGAGGTTCTGCATCTGAAGCTTCGACTTCTTGCAGATCTTGTCACGTCAGTTCGAGAGTTCGTATCGCGGACACAGGAGCCGCTATTGAACCTACGGGCTGACAGTTTCCAGATTCAGCTGGGCGATCCGGCCGTTGGATTGCCGTTTCTCTGGACCACGACCGCCCGTCTGGCGGATCCCGGACATGCCGTTCCGCTACCGGTGGAAGGCTCAGACCTTCAGTACTTCCTCCGCGGTGACGAAGGCACGTCAATCTATTGGCCCGAGTCGGGCAAGTCGACGCTTCGACAGCGGGCATCCATAAGGATTCGGCAGGTCATTGAGGAGGCAGACGGCAGAATTGTCGTAGATGGGACATTGTACTCCGACGAGCCGATTCAGCTCGCCCGCAGCGATCTCTTGTGGTTTCGCGTCCAACTCGATCGCGACAGTGCAGATCTCTATGCGCACGCCATCGGAGACCGCGTAATCGCCCAGGGTGAGATTCGTTTCCGAACGGTTCCGCAGGATGCGGGGGAGGATCGGCAATCAGCACTGCGGAGCCTCGAAGGGATCCCGATGGACGACATTCCCTTCGAGGTCGTGCCATTCCTAGCCACGCCGTTCGACATGTTTGCGCTGGGAGTCTTGGCAGTTCAGAGTCTCTTGGTAGATACACAGCAACGACTCCCAGTTGCGCTGGACGAAGTGCTCAGTCTGGCAAGGCAGGTGGCACACGAGTTTGAAGAGCAGTTACCGCTGTCGAAGCGAGTTGAGCGGATCGTCTCACAGGAGCCCAAGTGGCTGGAGCAGCTTGGTCCCCATCGCCTCATCCGTGATGAGGAGCTAGGACTCGTTGAGGCCCTTGACCTTGTCCCGCCACAGCTTTGGTACCAGACGTTGGCTCTGATCGTGCAGATGTTCCCGGGAATCGGCCCCGACAGCCTCTGCCGCGATCTTGGCGACGCCCCCGCTGCCGGGTTGCACAAGGTCTTTGATCCGATTGTGGGCGAGCTGGAGGATCTCCTGCGCCGCTCTCGGAGCCTGATTGTGGTAGACTGGGCGGCGAATCGTGAGATTCACGGCGTTATCCGGAAGTATGCCGACGGCCTACGCCAAGAGCAGACGCAGAAGCCGGATACAGCCTGAATCTCGTGCCATGGTCTGGAGAACCTAACACGCGCAGCCGCGACATGGATCTCGGGGCAGCCTCGGACCCGTCCCGGAGGCGCACAACGACGCAGGAGTGGATCGATGCTTAGGTTTATTGAACGTCACTTTGGAGTGTTGATGCTTGCCCTGATGGTCGCCTCCGCAATCGGATGCTCCTCGAAACCCAGGATGGTGGAGCTAAACCTTGGGATCGATCGCGATGCGAAACTAGAGGACAGGCGCGTGGTGGTGCATCTGGTTGGCGTAAGCACTACCGCGTTGGAGGAATGGACCGACAACACGCCGCAAAAATATTGGGAGCCTAACAATCATCTGCGCGATAACGCCGATCGCGCGGGGTTGATTCACAAGATCAATACGTTCACACCCGATGGAGAACTTGGCCCGGTTTGGCTGCGTGCGGACGATGATATCTGGAATAAATGGCGAGCGACAGGAGCGATGACCCTGCTCATTTACGCTCAGGGTGTGTTGGTGGAGAGTCTGACCGGGGATAACCAGGTGCTCAAGCAACTCCCCATAGACTCAGACTCGTACGTTCGCCGGCAGAGTGTGAGGATCTCTATTGAGCCAAGTCAAATCGCGGTGAATACGCCTCCAAAACCGCAGGACTAATCGCGGCGACGGGAAGTACCGAGCGCAGGCCCTGATTTATGCCTCTCTACGGTCAGTTCGAGACCGTTCGTGTTCTTTCGCACGGTGCCGTTGCGAGCATAGAAACGGCGCGTCGAGTCGACGGTACCGGCGGAGACGACTACGTTGTCAAGGCCTTCCGGCCGTTCGCGTCTGCGACCGATGAGGACGCCCAGCGGCAGCTTCAGCTTTTCCTTGAACAGGCCGAGGCGCAGCGCGCCGTCGCCTCCATCACGGGAGCGCATTGGGCTCCCGTGTATGAGTTCGGCAAGCAGGCCGAAACAGCCTTCTATGTCACAGACCGCTTCGATGTCCACGCCAGCCAGCTGATTCACGGCAGAGCGAAGCTCAGTGAGTCCAACTTGTTCGAGGTCCTGAGCGGTGCCGCCAAGGGACTCCTGGAACTTCAGCGTGTGGTCGGCCGCCCACACGGCAACCACAAGCCAACCAAAGTGCTCATCAAGAAGGGCCGCCGCGGC
>CBDUST010000159.1:0-9922 GCA_965369945.1 uncultured bacterium
CCGCCGGCGCTTGGCGAGCTTCCTCTCCGGGCCAACCGAACCGACAACGCAATAAGAAGTTGCGCGCAGCCGCGCGCTAGCGACATTCCCGCAGCGAGACGCGAATCGTCTCGCTGTTTTTTTGTCACAACAATGTTTGTCGCTCTTTGTCACGAACCGCCGCATCACGTCCTGCGAATAGATAAGTAGATAGGACTCGTCAAAGTGGGCACCGGTCGGGGGAGGCCTTGGGGAACGCCGGCCAGGTACTCGTCCGCTCACTCCTGTCGGTGAGACTCGCCGGCCATTGACTCGGCTTGGACCCCGACCGGGTCAGCCCACACCGGTTTTGAATACGCCGTTGCTTTGTCGGCTTACTATCACGGGCTATGACCGACGATGTGTTGCTGTTGTACGACGAGGCGATGCTTGGGCACGATCCGGGTTCGACTCATCCGGAGCAGCCGACTCGACTGCGCGCCGTTCGTGATGCGCTAACAGAGAATCCCATTCCGGGGATGCGCTGGGGCGTTCCGCAGCCGGCTAGGCGCGACTCGATCGAACGTATCCACACTGCTGCGCATATCGATCGAATCGAGTCGCTTCGTGGTCAATCAGCGGCGCTGGACGTCGATACGGTTGTTTCTCCGGGAAGCGTCGAGGCAGCGTATCTCGGAACTGGAGCCGCGATCGACGCCGTGACTGCTGTCGTAAACAGCGACGCTCAAAGAGCGTTCGCACTGGTGCGCCCACCCGGACATCACGCCGAAGCCGACCGCGCGATGGGGTTCTGCCTCTTCAACAATATCGCAGTCGCTGCCGCCCACGCCCGAGAAAGACTTGGCTGCGAGCGCATCCTGATCGTGGATTGGGACGTGCATCACGGTAACGGTACGCAGCAGGCGTTTTACGGTGACCCCAACGTTCTATTCTTCAGTACCCACCAACATCCACTCTATCCGGGAACAGGCGCATCGGAGGAACTCGGAACAGGCGATGGCGCCGGTTACACAGTCAACGTCCCCCTACCGCCCGGATTCGGCGACGCCGACTATGCCGCGATCTTCCGGCAGATCCTCGCTCCGATTGCAGATTCGTTTGCGCCCGATCTCGTTTTAGTTTCGGCCGGCTTCGATGCGCATCGCGATGATCCCATCGGTTCAATGGAGGTGACTGACGCGGGCTTCGCCTCCCTCTGCGCGTTGGTTCGCGATATTGCCGACCGCCACGCCAACGGCCGACTCGCCCTCATACTCGAAGGCGGCTACGACGCGCCGGCGCTGGCGAGCAGTGTCGGCGCTTGTATCGAGGTCCTGGCGGGTTCGACCCCACAACAACCGGATGGCGAGGGCGATGCTCGAGCCGACGAGATTCTCAATCTCATACGTGCTGTTCACGCAAACGCCTGGCCGGTGTGACCCGGCGCGTTGCGAAACTGCTCCGTCAGATATATCCTCTCCCCACAGATCCGAACCGATCCAACAAATAAGGAGATGGATGTCATGCGCCAGGATCGAATCATCAAGACCACCGCACTTTGCGCAGCGATCATGTTCGCGCTCATGCTCGCCAGCTGTCAGTCCTCGGGCGGTAGCGTCAGCCTCGGCTACGACGTGTTTGCCGATCCACAATTGACCGATGTGGATGTGCAACTGATTCTCGACCAGGCGCAAGCTGGGGCGAAACGGGAGCAGTCACTGCTGCGCGTCAACGCTGCGGGCACGCCGCAGACGTGTCGCATGCACATTATCGTCGTGAATCGTTTCGGCGCCATCATCGGTCGACGCTCGATGTTGGACGCCTGGGCGGGAAGTGTCTCGATCGCTGAGGCCAAGGCGTTTACGGCTGTGGCTTTCAGTAGCGATGAGAATGCGCTGACCTCGCGGAGCATTGGCGCGCTGTCGCAGCCGGGCGGCGCTCTATGGAACATCGGCAACTCCAATCGAGCCAATGGGATCATCGAATTCCCCGGCGGCGTGCCGCTGTATCGAGACGGCAAGCTCATCGGTGCAATCGGTGTCAGCGGCGACGGCGTCGAGCAGGATGAGAACGTCGCCGAGGCCGGCGCTCTGGGGTTTGAACCGATCGAAGCGATTCGTATCGATACAGTCACTCAAGGCGGCGTGGCGTACACGGATCAACCCAGCGGCAAGTAGATGCGACCGTGAAAAAATCCGGCCTGCTTTCATAGCCGCGGATGCATATCCGCGGGCTCTTGCGTGAGGCTACCTTATCCCGCGGGTATCCACCCGCGGCTATGAAGTGGGCAAAGCATCTATGGCGAACGATCCGGATTCGGCTCTATGATCGCTTTTGTCACTCGCATGGCCGCGACCTCATCGAGCGCTTCTTGGGCTTGCTCGAGGCCGTAGCGTGCTCCGATCACTCGCGCAAATGGAAGTCGTTCACGGTGTTTGGCCAACACAGTCAGTGCGCGAACGACATGTCGGAAGTCCGTCCCCCACTGACCTCGAATGTTGGCGTGCTTGCGGTTGATCTGCACATGCGGATTGATCGTCGTCGAGCCGGTATCGGTGTAATGGCCTGCTACAACGTACGTCCCACCATCGCGTAGCAGGTCGAGGCCTTCAGGAACGGCCGCGGGATTGCCACACGCTTCGATTATCACATCCGCGCCGCGACCGTTGGTAAGTTCACCAATCGATGCTGCACGACTGGCGATATCTTCAGTCTCCAGCAAGAGTGTGACATCAGCGCCAAGTCGTTTAGCCAATTCGAGTCGCGATTGTGGTGCACCGATTACGATCACCGTCGCAGCGCCTCGAAGTGACGCAAACGCCGAAGCGGACAACCCAACCGGTCCAGAGCCTTGAACGATCACCGTGTCGCCCATCGCCAATGCACTTCGCTCAACCGCTGCGAAACCAGTGAATAACCCACAGCCGCCGCCGATCACATCGTCTGCGGCCAAACCCTCCGGCAGCTTGATGACGCGCACGCCAGGCTTGAGATAGATGCGCTCCGACCAACCACCCAACGGTCCATCGTGTGCCGAGTAGGTAATACCATACACGCGCCGGTGTGGACAAC
The DNA here is from genome assembly GCA_965369945.1 of uncultured bacterium. Lineage (GTDB taxonomy): Bacteria > Planctomycetota > Phycisphaerae > Phycisphaerales > SM1A02 > JADFNO01. The sequence goes on from CBDUST010000159.1 coordinate 3,031, forward strand.
GATTGGGCTGCAGCGCGACCGTGCACTGGTAGCAAGCGTTGCAGACTTCATGCACATCGTAGAACGTGACAACGTCACCGACGGTTAGAGGCGCGCCCAAGGCATCCGTATCGACGCCGCGCATCTCAAGAACCCGCCCCACGCTGACATGGCCGGGCACGATCGGATAAGGCACACCCTCAAGGCGGCCGTGGTAGAGATGGACGTCGGTGCCGCAGACCTCGCTGGCGATCGTTTCCAGAAGAACACTTCCGTCCTCGAGCGCAGGGTCATCCAACTCCCAGAGTTCGATGGGCGCTTCAGGTTTCGTCATCACGGCGGCACGGATGGGCATCACAGCTCCCTTGATCGCGCGTAGGGTGAGCATCCTACCTCGGACCAGCAGTGCTGACTGAAGTGATCACGCCTCTTGGTTGTAACGGGAGTATGATGCGATCAGGGGAACGGGTGGGGTGGCGGAGCGGTTGAACGCGCCGGTCTTGAAAACCGGTATACCCTTCGGGGTATCGCGGGTTCGAATCCCGCCCCCACCGTTGAGGGGAAGAAGGCTTGAGGTTTGAGGAAGAGACGGTGGGACAAGCCCACCGGCTAAACGGGGAAGCGTCGATTATTGTGAGTCGTTTGGAACGCGCTTGCCAAGCCCCAGCGGCGCCCGCTTCGGTTCGCCGGGGCGGCGCGGGTAGAGCTTGGGCGTTCGGCGGAGCTTCTGGACGATGACGATCGTACCGGTGGGCGTGCGCACCGTGCCGACGGGTTGACAGTGAAGCAGGTGCAACGCCGCTTTGGCCTGGGATAGTTCCTCGGCAGCCTTCCTACCCTTGATCGCGAGAACATGTCCTTCGATCTTCGCCAACGGCACGGTCAACTCCAACAAGACCGGCATCGATCCCACTGCCCGACCGAGTACGACGTCGTACATCTCACGATGATGCTCACGATCCCGGCCGATCGTCTCGGCTCGATCGTTCACTACAACTACGTTCTCTAAGTCAAGGGCGGCCGCAACCTCGCGAAGGAAATCAGCTTTCTTTCGAGTCGCTTCAAGAAGCGTGACGTGCGCGTTCGGCAGTGTGATGGCCAACGGAATACCCGGCAGACCCCCACCGGACCCGATATCGATAATCCTGCCGGCCTCAACCGACGCCAGCAGCGGCAGGAGCGTCAAACTGTCAAAGACGTGCTTGATCCACGCTTCGTCGGGGTCGGTAATTGCGGTGAGGTTGAAGCGCGTCGTAGCGTCCAGTAGCATCGACAAATAGCGGCTGAGCTTGGTGAGATCGCCGGGATCGAAAGCGAGACCGTATTCCTGAGCCGTTCCGAGGAATGCCTCGGTCGGTTCACTCGGCTCCGGGCTCAAGACAGCTCACCTTCAGATTTGGCCATCATCCTGCTCGTCGAAGTCGAAAGCCTCGCGGGCCAAGTACCGTGGTCGGCGCATGCCGATATTTAGCAGCAGGCCGACCATGATCCAAGCGGTAACGACGCTCGATCCGCCGTAGCTGACAAACGGCAGCGTCATGCCGGTGATCGGCATGAGTCCGATCGTCATACCGGTGTTGATGGTCATCTGTGAAAGGAGTATGGCGACGATTCCAATTGGCACAAGCCGGGCAAACGGGTCCTTATTCTGCGCCGCGACAAGCAGCCCCCCAGCGGCGAGAGTAAGGAATGCGCCCCAGGTGGCCAGTGCACCCATCAGCCCCCACCGACAGGCGATGACGGCGAAAATCATGTCGTTGTGGTCTTCAGGCAGTCGGTTGAACTCGACTAAAGCCGCCGCGTGGTTCCTGCCCACGCCAAATACTTGCCCAGCGCCAGCGAGCGTCATTGCTCGTGCGCCTTGATAGCCAATACCGTTCTCATATTGAGAGTCCCCGGACACCTGCGCGACGAGTGCCTTGATCCTATTCAACTGATGGGGTTTCAGTAGCGGGTACATTGCCGGAGCCAGCGACAGACCAAGAAGAATCACCAGCGCCAGGTGACGGAGCTTGGCCCCGGCGGCAATGAGCATGGCAAAGAGCGTGGGAAGGAAGAGCATGGCCGAACCCAGGTCCGGCTCGATGAGCACCAACCCCATCGGCAGAAACGTCAAACCCAACGGCAATAGAAGACCGCGCAACCGGCGATAGTTGCTCCTGAACCTCAAGTAGTTTGCCAAGACCAGCACGTAGGCGATCTTGGCCAACTCCGACGGTTGGAAATCCATAACGATCAGCGAAATCCATCGCCGCGCGCCGTTGCGGGGGCGAACAATCACGTCGGGAATCCAGGGAATCAGGACAAAGACGAGCATCAACAACACGAGGATGAGCAGTGGATAGCTGATGCGCAGGGCCCAACGGTAATGCGGGACCGCGACGGTAACTGCGGCGAGAATGCCGACGCAAACATGGACGAGATGTTTCACCGCATAAGCGGGCTCGGTCGTCGCGATCGTCAGGAAACCGAGCAAACTGAGGACGGCTGCCGCACCGACACACAACCAACCAACGTTGAAGATGCTCACCGCCGGCCGATGCAGGATCCGCGCTCCGGTGCGCGGACCGGCCGGCGTCAGCAATCCTGAGCGCGTTGTCGCCGTCGCGTACGTCATAGTCCGGCTCGAGGCAGGTACTCATGAAGTTGAAGCGCGTGGATGATCTGGTTGGCGATGGGACCAGCCGTTTTGCCGCCGGACCCGCCGTATTCCACAATGACCACGATGGCGTATTTGGGCTGTGGCGGTCCGCTCGTTTTCGGGCCGACCAATCCGACGAACCACGCATGATCAAGTCCCTTGATCGGATGGTCATCGAGATCGATTCGACCGTCGCGGTTCGTATCCACTGCGATGGGTTCGTCCTTTGAATTCACCTTCCCATCGTCATTCGTGTCGACGGCGCGCCACGGCGAAGCCTGGGCCGTACCAGTCTTGGCCCACACCGTGACGTCCGGAGCGTTAATGATCGGTTCACTGAGCGAGCGGATTCGATACCCGGTGCCGTGCGGCTCCTGAACGGATTGGCGCAACCCTTCCATAATTGTTTCGACAAGACGTTGATCAAGGTGCAGGTCGTCCAGCTCGGAGCGTCGATTGTCCGACCGCAGCGCTTCATCGCGCAGTAGCGTTGCGTCGCGAATCACACCGCCGCGAGCCAAGGTGGCATAAGCATTTGCAGCCTGGATCGGGGTCCACGCGATCGGCCCCTGCCCGATACCCATGAATATGGTCGCGGATCGCGTTTCGCCGGCTCGGTCAAGTCTGGCGATTCGCTCCGGTCCGGGCAGTATCCCCGGCACCTCGCCTCGAGTCCGATCGTCGCTGGTGTAGGACAGTCCCACGTTGATCCGATTCCCCAGGCCGAACCGCTCATACCAGTTCAGCAGGCGGTCAATCCTCAGCCTATCCGCGAGCGTATAGAAGAAGATGTTGCACGATCGCGACAGCGCCTCGTCGCCAACCAGCGCGCCGTGCGTCAGAAAACTCGGGTCGCGATAAATCCAGCAGCGAGCAAAGTTCGTGAAATCCGGGTAGAAGTGACCGGTACAAGTAATCGGCTCGTACAGATCGTACACCTCTTCGGTGGACGCCGCTACCAGTACGAACGGCTTGATGATCGATCCGGGGGGATATACCGCTTCGACTGCTCTGTTTACGTATGGGTTATTCCGAGCGCGCAACACATGATCCATGTCGTCGGCCATCGCTCTTGTCGGTGTAGAAACCATTGCGAGAATCTCGCCCGTCTCGACCTCGACTACACAGGCCGCGCCGTTCAGCGGCGTACCGACGGGCAGTACGGCGTTCTCCTGCCACGGTTGAACGACACACAAGCCGAACTGCGGCGACATGATGGCCTGGATACGTGCTTGCAAGGCGATATCAAGTGTGAGCGTGACGTCCACACCGGGCTTGTGATCTTGGCGAACTTCGTCGCCGGTGTCGAGTCTCTGGCGGATCACGCCTCGCTCGCCGCGCAGCTCATCTTCGAAGACGCGCTCGATGCCTCGCCTGCCAATGACCTCTCCAGTGAGGCGATAGCCGCCCAGATCAACGTTCCTCGTCTTGAAGTCGAAGAACGGTCGGAGCTGCAAATCCGATGCCCAAACTTCATCGCGCACAGCGCCGACGATGTGATCGGCGACACCAACGACTTCGATCTTCATAGGCTGATCGGACCGCAATGGAGTCGGTAGCGTCGAACGATCCAGCAGCACATCCTGCGTGTGCCACGGATAATCTCTGCGGTGCGAACTTTGTACTTCGATCATGCCAAGCCGATGTGGCTGGGCCGCCATGCGCCGGAAGATAAACGCAACGTCGTCGCTTACACGCCCCAGGATCACATGCGCGTGAGTCTGCTCGCGAATTGGTTCACGTTGAACCGTTATGTCCGCGGGAGGCGTTTTGCCGAACCGAATAAGCTCTTGGATTCGCGCCTGTCGCTGGCGATCCCAGCGATCGGCCGCCATCGACTGAACTCTGCGCTTGATCCGGTCCAACTGCTGGTTGAGCTGTGGGCGATCGACGTGCCCATAATGGGAAATAGCCTGCCAAACCTCTTCAATGATCTGCTCGAACTCGGGCAACAGCGTGAAGACCGCAGCCTCACGCTGCTCGGGGCCCATCTCGTCCCACACCGAGCCGTACTCGCGTTCGGCCCGGTCGTTGGCTTGCTCAAACGCCCATACGCCGGTGATCACCGAGTAGTGAACCGCCACGTCATAGCTCGGTCGATCCAGCGCCAACCGATTGCCATGACGATCGAGAATGCGACCGCGCACCGTTGGCAGATAGGTAGTCAGGTCAAGCCTTCGCTCGGCTTGGTCTAGACGCGCCGCACCCTGCACGACCGACAGCCGTAGTAATTGCCCACCCAGCACAGCCATCACGGCCACGGCCATGGCGAACAACAGCGCGAGTCGGCGGTGAAACATGCTGGATATGAGTTTGCGTCGCCTCATGTCACGGTTTCGGCGACCGGGTCGCGCCCGGCGAGGTGTCTCTCTTATCGGCATAGTGGGTTTTCTTCCTTTGCAAGCCACCTGCCGCTAGGTTTTGTCTGACAAATAGTGGGACGGGCATCTTGCCCGTCTGTAAGAATGACGACGACGGGCTGGAAGCCCGTTCCACCAAGAATGAAGAACACTCCTTTGATCCATCAGACAGAACCTAGACATTGAAGAGGAAGTGCAGCACCTCGCCGTCTTGGACGTGATAGTGCTTGCCCTCGCTGCGAAGCTTGCCAGCCGCTCTGATCGCCTTTTCGTCGTTGTATCGCTCCAAATCGCCAATGTGGTAGCACTCGGCCCGGATGAACCCGCGTTGCAGATCTGAGTGGATCGCACCGGCAGCCTCGGGAGCGGTGGCCCCGGCTCGGATCGTCCAAGCCCGAACCTCCTTCTCGCTGGCTGTATAGAACGACACAAGCCCCAACACCTGGTTCGCCGCCCGCGCCAGGGGGCCGATCGCCGCTTCCGTCAGACCCAGCGATTCCAACATCTCGGCCCGATCAGCCTCCTCAAGCTCGGCCAACTCCGCCTCGAGCGCGGCGCAGATCACAACTACTGCCGCCCCATTGGACTCAGCGTGCTGCAAGACAGCCGCGGCGCTTTGGCTCGATCCGGTCAGGTCGTCCTCAGCGACGTTGGCGACGTAGAAAACAGGCTTGGCGGTGATCATCCCGTAGTTCTTGAGGATGTTCTGCTCGGGCGCCGACCACTCGCCCAACGGCGGAATGGGCCGACCGTCGTTCAACGGCTCAAGGATCTTCGCTAGCAGCGCCGCACGATCCTTGGCCTCTTTTTCCCCAGCGCGGACCGGTCGCTCGGTTTTGCGCAGCGCCGACTCAGCCACCTGCAGATCGGCGAGGATCAGCTCCACCCGAAGCGACTCAACGTCCTTTAGAGCCGCCTGAGCAGACGTCGCCTGACTAAAGCAATCGACGACGTGACAGATCGCATCCACCTGACGCACGTGCGAGAGGAACTCGTTGGCCCTTGCAGCGCTGGCGTCGGCGGGAACGCCCGGCAGATCCACGAACTGAATCGTCGCCGGCACCACCTTGCGCGGATCGATGTATTTGCAAACGATGTCCAGGCGTGGATCGGGGATCCGAGCTATGCCGATGTGAGGTCTGGCGCCCCCTCCGGGAAGTGCATCAGCGGTGCTCCCGGTCAGCGCACAAAACAGCGCGGTTTTTCCACATCCGGGTAACCCAATGATTCCGCATTCCATCTTCCTGGCCTCTGCGCTTCCTTGAGCAGGACGCCGTGCGCGGGCACGTTCGCGCCCGCTTCGTTTGGCGAATGGTACTGTGCCTCGTCACTGCTTTCACGCTCAGCCGGAGATCGAGTCGGTCGTATCTGAAAGAACCCGAAAATCGCCCCATGTGGCGTCGCGTCGCACCGCCTCGGTCAACCGAGCAAGATATTGACCGCGATCGATCTCAACGCAACCGAACTGATCCAAGTGTTCAGTGCGAAACTGCGTATCCAGCAGCATGAACCCACGATTCCGCAGCCAACCCACCAAATGCACTAAACAAACCTTCGATGCGTTCGAGCCGCCGCGATCGTACCGGCTAAACATGGATTCCCCGAAGAACGCCCCGCCCACATGCACGCCATACAACCCTCCCACAAGCTGATCATCGAGCCACGCTTCGATGCTGTGCGCGTTGCCTTGGGTGTGCAGCAGAACATAGGCCTCAATGATCGCGTCATCGATCCAGGTCAAGTCGTCTGGTGCGCGCGGTGTGGCGCAGGCACGCATCACGTCTTTGAAGACTGAATCGCAGCGAACATCGAAACGACCCTTGCGAACCTCCCTGGCCAAGGTCTGAGGTAAGTGGAACGTCTCCAATGGAATGATCGCACGCGGATCGGGGTTGAACCACTGGATCTGGCC
>CBDUST010000160.1:0-9899 GCA_965369945.1 uncultured bacterium
CCCTTAACCGAGCTTAACTTTGCACGTTTGAGGCTTAACTTTGCTTACTGAAGCGAGTTTGAGGCCTAACTTTGCTCAATTTGGCTCTCGCAAATCGCAAGCGGCAACTTTAGCGCGCGCCAGGAACGCCGTTTTTGAAGAGACGGATTCAACACGGAGACACAGAGGGCGCAGAGGGGAAGGAACCACAGATGGACACGGATGTGCACAGATGATCAGAAGGGGATTGAAACACGGAGGGTCACGGAGAGCCACGGAGATGAAGAACGTATTCCCAAGCCTCAAGCCTCAGGCCTCAAGCCTTCTTGTAGGGATTCACCGCAGAGACACAGAGGACGCAGAGGGGAAGGAACCACAGATGGACACGGATGAACATAGATGGTTTAGCGGGGATTGAAACACGGAGGGCCACGGAGAGGTACGGAGATAGAGAAAGAATGACCAAGCCTCAAGCCACAAGCCTCAAGTTGCTTGGAATCCGCCGAGTCGTAGATCCGCCGTGGCGGGGCGGGCCTTCTTCTGCCACAGATGAACACGGATGAGGGAGAGGCATCAGGGCATCAGGGCTCTAGTGTAAAGCCGCGACCAGTGGTCGCGGGGAAGGAATAGGGACGAAGGCACGGAGGCACGGAGGGGGATGAGTGATGGCGGTCGCTCAGGCGTTGGTCGCCGTGATCGCGCTGATCGCCGGGAAGCACCACAGCCCCGTTAGCTCCGTATCCGAGATCTTGCTCCTGAACGGGTTCTTCGCCGCGCTGTTTCTCGGCTCGGCCTGGCTGTTCCGCAAAGCTGCGCGAGAGCGTACTCCCGTAGGCGCAGGGCCGGGATTCCGGGCGTGAGAGGGGGCGCGCGGGATGCAGCGAGCCGGGCTGTGTCAGCCCGGTTCGCGCTCGCATACGAATACCCGTCCATCGCGCCCCGTACCGACAATCCATTCCTCACGCCCACCGGGGCGGCACGCCCCGGCTCGCTTGCCCGCTACCCAGGCGTCAACTACCTAGGGGGCGCACACGGAGCGAGAAAGACCCAGGGCGGACTTGAGCAGTCCGCTCCCTGGGTTGGTGATTGTTATTTCCGGGGGCGGGGGTTATGCTGCGGTTGGTCGTTGGGACGCTTTTAGGCTGCGTAGATCGATCACAGGCAGAAAGACCGGATCCTTGAAGATGATCCGGTCATAGTTCTCTTCCGCCTCGGCGGTATCCTCCGCTTCGCAGTGTGCGAGCGCAACCTGCCAATCGATGTACGGCAGGAATTTTTCAACGTAACGAAGCAGCAATCGCGCCACGCCGGGCGTGACCTCCGCTTGCTTTTTCAGAACTTCGATGATGCCGCGCCCAAAGTCCTCAGCTGTTCGTTGATACAGAGGCGGCAAGGGCATCGACACGGTTGATTCCAGTGTTGCAATCAACGACCAATACGTGTGCAGCCAGGTTCCCACGAGAACGGAGAGCGATGTCGTATCGATTCGGCAGACATCGTAACACCCCGAGTACACCGCTTCGTCATTGACCAAATGCCTCGGCCAATCGTCCAACCTCGATGATCGAGCCGCGATCTCTACTCCCTCTCTTACTCCCTCTCCTCTCGGGAGAGGGTTGGGGTGAGGGTCTTCGTGAGGGTCTTGGTGAGGGTCTTCCCCGAACCTAACCCTTTGCCCTCTTGAGATTTGCTGTGATCTCCCATTCCCTGCTGACTGCTGAGAGCTGATCGCTGACTGCTGTCTTGTTCCTATACTGGCCATTGGTCGGGCTCCTTATAAGAGTTCGATCCACGCCCCCGGATGCACCAACATCGCGGGGGCACTTGCTTGATTATGGTATATACCATAATTACTGGGGAGGTGCAAGCTATTTCTTTCGCTTTTTCAATCGTATGAGGTATTGATCGACCGCTTTTCGGATAAGTTCCGCAACGGGAATACGTTGCGCCTTCGCAGCTTTTTGCCACGCAGCTTTTTCTTCCGCCGTTTGACGAATCAATGTCATCTCGCGTTTCGGATTCTCGGTCGGCGGACGCCCTCTCATGCCCGCATTCTACGGGATGATCAGATCGGCCGGAACGGCACCGGCTGAGGATGGCCTCAGCCCCACCAACGCGCCGATTCGAATAATTCATCCTGACACCTTGTCTGCCCCTTTTCTGCCCCCGGGTCCGATCGCGATCCAGGTGGACATCTCTCCGGTTGCAGCCCCGATCGCGTCGAGACATGGCACCAGGTAAACCGGGATGCATCGCAGACGGTGCTGAGCGAGATGACCGGGCGGAACACGCGCCGGAGTGCATCGTGACGCCACGAGTTCAGTCAGAACCACGCATGAGGATACCCGCGCAGGGAGTCAAACAAAGAATCCTGACACCTTTTCTGCCCCATCTATTATGCCGCAAGGCATTGCAACACGTATTCTTCGAGAGGTTCAGAGTTCCCATCGCGATACTGTCGGATTAGGTCGACGTAGGGTGGATTGGGGGGACTCGGTTCGATGGGCCATTGCTCGGGCCAGTAGTTGTATCTACCGAGGATCGCCCAGATGCAGAATCTACCTGCGTGTCCGTTTCCGTCAGCGTATGGATGAATCGTGAGGAACGCGACGAAGAGCCGGCACGCGACTGCCACCGTATACGACAACTTCTCCTCGCGCGGTAGGCGGGTGTCCGGTATTTCATGACTCGCGTCAAGCCCAGCAAGACTAGAGGAGATGATTCTGTCCAGCTCCTGCATCCACTGCCAAACGGTTTCCGCAGGGAAGCCGACCCTAGGATCACTCGCTATCCCAACCTGGAGGAATCTGAGGCAACGATAGCGTTCTCCACGATAATGCCCAGCATAATAGTCGTGTCGAGGTGGCGTGAGTTCGGAAAACAGATGCCTATGGACGGGTCGAGTGTCGCTCGCCAGGTCGCGATCGTCAATCTCTTTTCGGCGCAGCGCCGCAAGAAGGACCCTTGTTTGCCTCTCTAGAACTTCGTGGCGGTTCGGGTGAAGGCTGTAGTCGAAATTAGGACAGTCGCGCGGGTGCACCACCGTCAATCCGTCGCGTCAGAGACGTCTTCTGCGAGCCGTCTAGCCCATTCTTCCAGGTCGAGACCTTCTTCTCTTTGCTGAAGCCTACTCGCGGCATTTCGTGCCAACATCTTCAGTTCGGCGGATCGTTGAAGGGGTCTGCCTTCTGCCATCTGCTCAACCATCTGATCCAACTCGCGTTCAGCTTCTTCCAGAAAACTCTCCGTTGGAACTTCCCGAAGGAAGATTGACCAGCCCAAAATCGTGGACTGATCTTCGGATAGAGCTTCAACTAGGGGCTCTTCTTCGCCGCTGGCCCCTTCTTCCCCTGTATCATCAGGAGTGAACGGATAGATAGATGCAGCGCGGTGCCCTCGGTGCGCGCTTATCTCGGCGATCTCAGGAACGCGTTCGATCATCGACGACAGGCCGTAAAATGACGGCTCGTTTTCCTGAACATTCTTCGACACAAAACCGTGGAGCAACGCCGCGAGGGTGTCTGAGCAACTAACATCATTGTAATGAAGGTAGTGATACTTGACCTCTCCCGGCGCTGGCTCCGTCTGCGTGATAGGGTAAAACTCCATGGACTGATGACCGGACTGCGTCAGCTTAGATTCAATAAGGATGTGGCTCACTCACTTCCTCCTGCTTCGGGGTAATACAGTCCGAGTATGAAGTCTAACTCGGTCGTGGCAAGCTCAAAAAAGTTCTTGATCTCGTCAGCTGTGAAGTCCCGCGTTTCAGATTCCGGCACCAGGGAGTTAATATCTTGCTCGAAGACTATAATAGGTTTCGATACGCCTTTCGCCGTTCTCATCCCTGTCTTGTTTCTCGCCCAAGAGTTGACTTTGAACGAGTTCCCCATCAGGAAAACTTTGTGGGCACTTAGTTCGAACCCTTCCGGTCGATTAAGGGGCGCGGCTTCCCATCGTTCTTGGCAGAAGTGCCTAGCAAGGAAGAGGCCCGGCCTTTCTTGTTCGGCGAGGCGAGTGACTAGGGCTGAGAGTCGACCGATACGATCTCTTGTGAACCCTTGATACCGCAGAAGGAGCGAGCTTGCCCGCGAGAAGAAGGTCTCCAGTCCGATTCTTTCAGTCGTATCTTCCCTCAGCTGCCAATGAAGATTGATCCGCCCGGACGCGATCTCACACTTCCATTCGCGACTTTGGCTCTGAAGTGTCACGCGTGGAACTTCCCTTGGCAGAGCAGGAAGCGGCGGTATGGTTTGCGGCTCGTCGTCGAAGAGGTCGGCCCACTCCGGGTATAGGTCGCGTAGAAAACCTCTTGCAGAGAGCTCATAGTCCGGTGTGAATGCTGTCGCTTGGCACACGGCCAGCTCGAAGTCGGCGGTCGTTATACTGTTCACGCACATATCCTGAGATACGGTCTCATAGAAGGACTGTTCCGACAATGGTGCCAGTACAGGACTGACTACCGGTTCCGAACTAGGGGGAACAGGGCCATCCAGCCCACGCAAGCCTAGCAGTTTTCGAAAGCGCTGTCAGGAGGCTAGGCTCGACGAGGTCTATGCTCGGGACAAGCGCCCGCAGATGACAGTGTGTGACCGAGGCGTTTGTTTTTTTGTCAAGTCATGGCAGTATCAGAACTTGCGATGCCCTGTAGGAGGCCTACCGCCGCCCACGAACGAGTGAACCGCCCTCGGTATCCGGCCATCATACGCAATCCCAAAGCCAAACGTTCGGCCATCGGATCGTAGGCGATTTGTGTCCACGTCGTAAGCGCCACCATGGCCGATCTCGATGCGATCGGGTCGGGTCGCGGAGGAATTCCCGGTGTGCATGGGCAGACAAGGTGGGCAGACAAGGTGTCAGGATGAATCATTCGAGTAGTGAGTTCCCGAGGCCGTCGGTGCCCCGATGGAATCGGGACGCAAAGCCGCAGGTGGGATTGGAAACGAAGCGGCGTCGAGCTTCATTGCTCGTCGAACGGAGTCTGTGTCCCGTTATCGCTGTTTCCGACCACCCCAAGCGAGTTCGGTGCGCTAGACCTTGCCATTGCCACGCGGTGGGGTAGGCTGATGTCCGTACACGGCAGCGCAATTGCTGTCAGTTCGATTAAATCAATGAAGATGAAAGGATGAGAACCATGACACGAACGATGTACGTCGGCGGAATCGCCACTGTTTGCGCGACGATTCTCGTTTCGGCTGGACTACTTGCCCAGGATACGAAGCCATCACCGCCCCCGGCAGAACAAATGCAGAAAATGATGGAGGAAGCGTGGGGGCGCTACATGACGCCGGGCGAAGAGCATGCGCAGCTCGCCAAGAGAGCGGGGGAATGGAACCTCCATGGCAAGATGTGGCCCTACCCAGGTTTGCCTGCCGAGGAGTTCGAGGCAACTAGCTCGATCAAATCAGTCATGGGCGGGCGATACCTATTCGAAGAAACGGAGGGCGAATTCCAGGGCCAGAAATTTCAAGGCTTCGGGATTAGCGGTTTCGACAATCTGACGCACGAGTATGTCGGAACGTGGATCGACAACATGGGCACCGGCATCATGGGATTCCGAGGCACAGTCAGCACGGACGGGAAGGTCTTTCACTACACCGGCGATCATCCGGATTTGTTCAACAACCGCTACAAGACTGTGCGCACCGTCGAGACGATCACCGATGATGACAACTTCGTTTTCGTAACGTATGACACGACGCCGGACGGGGAAGAATTCAAGATGATGGAGATGTCCTACACGCGCAAGCAGTAAGGCGAGTTGTCGCGACATCGGCTCGGGGGAAGAAAAAGTGTCAGGATGAATTGTGGGAGGGGAGGAAAGGCACGGAGGCATCAAGGCATCATGGCATCAAGCTTGAGGGGACGAAGAAACCTCACCCCTAGCCCCTCTCCCGCCCCCGGATAGGGGAGAGGGGAATCAGATTGCGCGTTGAATGTGTTTGGGTACAGCTGAGAAGAAGGCACCAGGCACTCGGCACTCGGCATTAGGAAGCTAGCATCATGGCATTCAGGGATGATTCAATCGAGAAAGCTTCGATTGGATCAGTGGGGTTCTCGAACTGATTCGGACGTGTCGCCGTTGCCGAACTCGAAGCTCAGCAGGTATTGGGCGCCCCAGAGGGGGTATGTCACCTGACACTGGTAGCCGACGAACTCGTCGGGGTTCCAGCCCTGTGAGTTGCACAGATACTCTGCGAGCTCGCCAAGCCGGGGGTATGCCGGGCAACTCGCCTGGTCAAGCCCCATGCCCAGATGCTCCAGACGCGGCCGATCGGGCAACCGATCGAACCAGCGGTCGGCGGCCAGGTTTCCAGTCAACGCGTCGTACTGGCCCGTGTCCGGCGATGCGATCGGACCCCGGTTGCCGACCATGTAGGCGGCCAAGGTCGGGATGCTGGCCTGCGCGAGACTTCGGTGCAGATGCACGGACATGACAAGATTCTGCGACGGCCCCTCGCTGACTAAGGAGCAATCCAGGAGCCGTGGCTCGTGCTGCGCTGGATGCTCAACCGCTTGGAAGCTAGTCCCCAGCACGACGTCGAAGGGGTCCTTAGCCGCGCGATCGGGATCGATCAGTACCGGGAGCTGCCCTCCAACTTGCCTGGCCACGACGTGCGGCAGGGGCTTGGAGCAGAACCGGTCGAGCACGGAAAGCGGCGCGCCGGCGGCCAGCGGGGCGTCGCCGACACTCTGGACGTGGATGTCTGCCTTGGCGAGTTCCTTGGGGTCTCCATAGGCGAACCGGTGGGTCGGACAAATCGGCAGCGCATCGGGACGGCGTCGCACACCGATCATGCCCATCGCCGTGATGCAGTCCATCTTTTGCGGATCGTCGGTGCGCGGCCGGTAGAGATAGACCCCCAAATGCGTTTGGAACTCGCGGCGTGTGAGGACGCGAATGCTCTGGAACGCGCTGCGACGGGCCGATTCAGCCTCGTCGACCGGGGCAACCTCTTGCGGGCCGGTGTGGTCATGTGATGTTCTGATTGTCGCTAGCGCCGCGAGCAGCCGTGTTTGGCTTCCGCCATGCTCATCAATAAGGACGGCATACTGATCGACGGCTGCGCTGGCGACCGCAACCAGGGACTCGTCGCAGCCCCGCCGGCGCGCGGCTTGAACGATCTGGTGCAATCCTTGCAGGCCCGGGAAATAGGAGAGGGCCGTCAGCGGATCGCCGCGATGACGGATCGCGCGCAGCAGGCGCTGACACACCGGGCGCGTGACCTTCAGCCATCGGCTCATCTGGACGATGGTCCGCCGTTCGACGGGGAAGGAACGCATCAGGGCCCGCAGCTCCGCCTGGAGACGTTCGCCCGTGCGGCGGGCGAGGTCGATCTGCGCCTGCGTCATTGACTCCGATCGCCGCTGACCGTTGCCGCGGGGTAGGCCTTCGCTGGCAGCCGGCGGCGGTGAAGATCGGGCTTGGGGCATCTCAGGGGTTCCTTCGAGGGACGCGTTGGGCTTCCATGTTCTTCGTGAGGATAGCTCAGATTGTTCTCAGATTCTCGCCGATGCCTCACGGTATGCGAGTATTTCGTATGGTAGGGCAAGAATCGCAATATTCGTACAAATACAGTATATTTATGAACTTACAGCCGCCAAACCCCCTGGGCAAGGGAGCCGCACCCAAAAACTCCCAGAAACTCTGAAACTGTTCTTGACCTGTCCCGAATCAAGGATAATGAATCATACCGCATCCACCTGAAAAAGTTCAGTTCGGTGTAGACACGACCCGCACGAAGCATCTATACAAGAACAGCTTTCCGAAACGGAATCCAGACCACAAAGGACTGAAGAAATGAAGAAGCTCGCATCCATGTTGACCGTCACAATCACCGGCCTAGCGCTCCTGGCGATCCCCACGAACACCCTGGCCGACCATATCAACGGGCACGACAATTGCGATCCGGTCTTCCCGGTGCCGTTTCCAGGACAGGAGTTCTTTAACGGCGGCATCCTGTTTGTTACCGCGATCGGCCCGGTCGACGGCTACATTATCACCAACACCACCTTTGATATCACTTGGGTTTCCGACGGAGCCACTCCTGCATCGGATCTGCAAATTCATGGCTCCGTGCAGGTGAACGAAACCTATGCCTACTTCACAGTCACCGGTGCGGACCTCGGCTTCGGAAGCGGACCGGGAGTATTCAAGGGATCGTTCTCCACTGACGAACTGAATGGTCTTGTCTGGCCGAGCTTCTTCTTCCCGCCCTATTCCATCGTTGATTTGGAGATTGATGCAGTCAACGGCGGAGGGATCCAAGGGTCTGGCTACTTCGTCGATTCGTTTATCAACTTCGATGTGATTCCGGCGCCGCCTTGCATCACACCCTGCTCGGTCGACCTCGACGGGAACGTCGGCCCCTGCGAGTTCGATGCGTTCCGCGGTTTCTACGACTCCGGTGACTTGGACAGCCTAGTTGAATCGGATGACAGCGATCTGTGTTATGAACCAGGCATCGTACTCGATCCAACAGAAGCTCCGATTACGCTGGATTTCACGGCAACGTTGCCCGACGATTCGCCATCGACCCTCGACGTGACGATCGAATCGTCAGCGAACACGGTCGGTTTGGAACTCACGGTCTCATTCTGGAACTACAACACAGATTCGTGGGACGTTGTTGGCACGGACACGCAATCCCTCAACAAAGATGGGGTCAGGACGTTTTCCGGCGATCCGGTGGATCATGTAGAGCCGGGCACCGGTGAAGTGAGGACTCGATACGAAGTTCGTGTCGTGAGCTTTATATTCCTATTCCCATGGCTGGATTGCGTTGACCGGATCTATTGGACGGTTGGCTAACGATCAGCTCAATCAACCGACAGTAAGGTTCTCTACCGGATGCCAAGTCGGCACCCGGTTTTTTTGCTATGTCCGGTGCGAAGCGTTGAGAAGGCGTCGTCGCTCGTGTTCCGACTGGGTTTCACCCACCGCGATGACCCGCCACGAGCGACTTTTCCTCGCCGCCGAGGCCGGTGAACGAACTCAATTTGGCAGTCCAGGGGGCTTTGGGGGCCTCTCGGATCGCGACCAGGCCTGTCTCCGGGGCGATCGCCATGCGTTCTGACGGAACGAGCCTGTTTTTTATTGACACTGCCCTTGGAATTGGTAGTGTGATCAGTGGCGTGACGGGGGACCGCGCCCGCAAACCCATCAAAAGAGAGAGCTGATGCCGCTGTCGTTCGAGCGCGGGGTGGAAACTCGTGCCCTCAAACAAGGAGAAGGTTAATGAACACGGACTTTACGCGATCTTTGGGGCGGAACGTCGCCGTTGTGGCCGCTCTCGCACTGACCGCTACCGTCGCTCACGCTGATCTCACTGGCGACCTTTTTGGCGACGACGTGTTTGGCGAAATCGTCGGCGGCCCGGGGGCTTTCGTGGTCGTCCCGCCGAACGCTATCGTCGGAGCCGGAATCGAATTCGTTATCGAATTTGTGGGTACGCCGGCCTTCAATATTGACATCGGTCCGTCCTCCGTGCATCTGTTCTCGGTGTTCGGAGCACAGATTTCGACCGGGGCGGGCGAGGTGCTGGTCCTCAGCGACCTGGACGGTTTGCTTGGAGATTTTGAGATTGCCGGGATTACCAATTTCATGACCAATCAGGGGCCCGACATCACCGAGAGCGACGTCACCTGGACCGCCCACACGATTAGCCTCAACATGTCCCCCCATATCTGGGACGCCGACGGCTTTGTTAGCTTCGACATCGTGAAAGTCCCGGCTCCGTCGGCGCTGGCCCTCCTGGGCGTGGCGGGCTTGGTCGGCTGCCGACGACGACGCCGAGAATGAGCTGGAGTATTCGCTTCTAGACACGCCTTTTCGATTATCCCCAAATTCATGGACACAGCGCGCGCCAGGTCGGCGCGCGCTGTGCGTTATCGACGACGACGGCAACGTCTCGGCCCTCCTC
>CBDUST010000161.1:0-9871 GCA_965369945.1 uncultured bacterium
CGTTCAGGCCCCAGGGACGATCGGCTCGACCACATCCATCGCGATCCCATCGACACGGCTCGTACGGAGTTTCGAGTACGATGAACAACCAGGTATACGAACGGGAACGTCGGGACGGAGCAGGCGAATCATGACCACTACGAGGCACCAGCGACGGCCGACGAGTCAATGGATCGGTAGGCAGGCCGCGTTGCTCCTGTGGGCTGCGGCGGCCGCGATCCACCTCGGAGGTTGTGCCGGCCCGGCCAAGTCGTCAACCCGCCACGCGCCTGAGCTGTATTCCTTTTGGCCCCAGTTCCCCGCCGAGCCGCGGGTGCAGTTCCTGGTCTCCTACCGCTACAGCGAAGACATCGAGCCGCCCAAAAGTGGGCTCGATGAATTGATCTACGGCAAGGAGCGGCGGGTCCTTCCCATCAACAAGCCCTACGGGGTTCAGATGTCCGATGGGAAGATCTATATCTGCGACACGCGGAACGCCGCGGTGGTGGTGCTGGATCTGCGCAGGCAGCAAACGCGCGTGATGGGCGTTACGGGCGCGGGGCGACTCACCAGCCCCACCGACATCGCCATCGCCCCGGACGGGATGAAGTACGTTACCGACCTCAAGCGCGGAGTCGTTTTCGTCTACGACGCCGATGAGCGGCACGTCGCCTCGTTCGGCTCTGAAGGCTTCAAGCCCACCGGCATCGCCGTACACGGCGACGAGCTGTACGTGTGCGACTTCGCCTCACAGCAGGTGCACGTGCTTGATCGCTTCACCGGCCAGAGGCTGCGGTCAATCGGCGAGAGAGGCGATCAAGATGGACAGTTCGTCCGTCCCTTGGGTGTGGCCGTGGATAGGGTCGGCAACGTCTACGTGACGGACGTCATCCGTTGTCGCGTGCAGCGGTTCAGTCCAGGCGGGCGGTTGGTCGGGGCCTTTGGAACGATCGGGGACACGCTCGGCTCCTTTGTGCGCCCCAAACACGTCGCCGTGGACGGTGACGGAATCGTCTACGTCGTCGATGCGAGCTTCCAGAACGTGCAGATGTTTGACGAGAACAACCAACTCTTGATGTTCTTCGGGGCGGCCGGCGGTCATGTGGGCAGCATGTATCTGCCCGCAGGAGTCTGCGTGCACGATGACGATCTGGATCTGTTCAGCGACTATGTCCACCCGGACTTCCAAGCTCAGCGTCTGGTGCTGGTCACCAACCAATTCGGCCGGAACAAGGTCGCGGTCTACGCGCTGGGTCGGCTTCGCGAGGGAAAGACGCCGCGGGATCTCGTGCCAAGCTTGGCGCCCATGCGGCCCGGCGTGGTGGAGGAAGGGGTGAAGAATCTCCTCGACAAACAGGGGCAGTCGCCGCAAGATGCCGGTGATACGCCACCTGTCGATACGCCCAACGAACGTGAGGAGTAGTCTTGACCAAATCCCCGGGCGACGCGCCGACTGAGCATGGACGCCCGCGCCCCCGGCGGGCGCTGCTATTGGTGCTTGTGGGGGCTGCTGCTACGTATTGGCTCAGTTGCAGCGTTCAGAAGCACTACGAGGTCCTGAGTTTTTTCTTCGACGGCGTGCCCGATCCGAACGCACCGGTGGTGGGTTCCGGCCCGAGGGCGGCTCGAGCCCTGGGCCTGACCTACTTCGCCCATCAACCTTACGTCGAGAACGCCTGCCACGAATGTCACGAAGACCCTTCGAACGTCTTTGGCGGTCGAAGCGACTCGAGCGTCTGCCTCAAGTGTCACGCGGACGTGGTTCAGCAGCACCCCCTGATGCACGGGCCGGTGGCGGCGGTCGCGTGTTTGTATTGCCACAAGCCGCACGAGTCGACGCTGCCCAACTTGCTGCGATCTGAAGTGCCGCGACTATGTCGCCAGTGTCACGTGCCCGGATTGCTCGGCGCGCCGCAGCGACCGGACCACGTGCAGATGGAGCAGGCCTGTTTGGATTGTCACTACGGCCACGGAGGTCGGCAGCGATACTTCTTGCGGAACGCATCCCAGGTAGAGGAGGCCGGCGGCGAACCAAACGGGCCGGCGGTCGAGGGTGATTCGTAGGCGATCCGTCTCCGTGACGCGCGGTCGCCTGGCGGCGATCGCCCTGGCCGGACTCGCGCTTGCGGCCGGCGCCGCCGCGCAGGATGAAGGACCCATTGTGATCGGAGGCGAGCAGGAACTCGAGACACTGAGGTTCGAGGATTTGCGCATCGCCATCGAAGCGTTCGCCCGGCGGCGCGTGGACGAGGTCGATCCGCTCTTTGGGCCGGGGACCAGGGATATCGAGGATCTGTTCCGCGAAACGTTGGAGCTTTCCAGCGGAGGATTCATCGGGCACCCGAACCTCATCGAACTCGATCTGATGGGCCGGTTCCGCTTGGAGCAGGAAGATCTCGACAGCGATTCCCTGAACCGACGCGAGCGGAGTCTGGAGACCATCAACGAATTCGACGTCAGCGCACTGATCCTACGGCAGTCAAAGATGCCGCTCACCCTCTTCGCTCGTCGGGACCAGGTTCTGCTCGATCGACAGTTCGGCAGCTCGATTGATAATCTGACCACCGAGTACGGCGCCAGTCTGCGATGGCGGTCGGAGGCAATTCCGAGTTTCTTCCGGTACTTTCATCGCAAACAGGAGCAAGCCAGCCAGTTCGGAATCATCGATTTCCAAATCACACAAGACACCTTCGAATGGCAGAGTCAATCGCGTCCGGCCGAGGGCCATCTGCTGACGTGGGACTATTCTTTCGATAGTGTCGCCGAACGAGGGGAGTTGCGTCGAGCCAACTCGTTCGATCGACACGACGGGCTGCTGGTCCATACGTACGACTTCGGGTCCGACGATCAACATCAGCTCAGGTCGTCCTTCGATCTTCTTCGGGAATCGGGAGACTTTGCGCTGGATCGAATTCGCTGGGACGAGCGGCTTCGCCTCCGCCATTCCGACACGTTCGAGACCCGCTATGATTACAACTTCGATCATCAGGAGCGACGTGATTCACGCCAGACGCTGAACCGCGGCGTGGCGAGCTTCCGCCACCAGCTCTTTGACAGTCTCGTGACGACGGGCGAGATCGGCGCCAGCCATCTCGACGTCGCTCAAGGCGGGTTTGCGAGTGATCAGATCTTCGGCAGCATCACCACCGACTACACGAAGCGCGTGCCCTTCGGAGCGGTCACCACCAGTCTCTCGCTGAACCTCGACCGACAGGAGGACTCCGAGCGCGGCGCCACGATCCAGATCACCGACGAGCCGCGCACGTTCAGTTCCTCGGGACTGATCGTCCTTAGCACGCGGAACATCGACGTCGATTCCGTCGTCATCACGGACGCTGTGGGTGTAATCGTGTTCAGTGAGGGAGCCGACTACACCGTGCGGGCCTTTGGGGAGCGCGTGGAAATTAGGCAAGTGCTCGGCGGCGACATCGCCCTGGGGCAAACCGTGCTGATCGACTATCGCCTCGGACCTGAGCCGGGGGCGACGACCACCACCACCGGGTATGGCGCTACGGTGCGTTATGACCTTCAAGAGGGCCCATTGAAGGGCCTCGGCACGTATGTACGGTATTTTCAACAAGATCAGGACCTCACCACGAGGCAACTGGGCCTGCGGCCGGAGATCGACATCGAGGACTTGGTGTATGGTGTGGATTACAATCTCGGGAATCTCACGCTGCTTGCTGAGCAGCAGGTCCATGACAGCACGCTTTCGCCGTTTGATGCGAACCGGCTGGAAGCTCGATGGTCACAGCGGCTCGGCCGAGGCAGCTCGATGCTGTTTGCGGCGACCTACCGTGAGATCGACCACACCGATGAAGATTTCCGCACCACGACGACGACACTGACTGGGCGCTGGAACCAGCAGCTCACACAGCGGCTGCGGGCGAGCGCCGAGCTTATTTGGCGCATGGAGGACGACAGCGCCGGGATTGATGTACAAGGGTTCGAGCAGCGACTTGACCTGACGTGGCGATATCGCCAGACGACCTTGTTCGCGGAGGTGCGCAACGCGTTCATCGACAGCGATGCTAACGACACGCTCTTTCAGACGTTCATGGTTGGGTTTCGACGGGAGTTTTGAGCCGTGATTCGATGCCTACAACTCGGGACACTCGGGCTTGCGGCGCTGCTGATGATCGGCTGTGCTGAACCCAAGGGGATCCTGTTCGAACCGTCTGGGCAACCGCTGCGCTGGCCGGCGCCGCCGGAGATCGCTCGGATTCACTATGTGGGCCGGCTACTCACCAGCGACGATCTCAAACCCGCCAAGTCGTTTGGCCGAGCGCTGGGCGAGACGATCTTCGGCAAGAAGCCCAGCCGATCGATGCTCTCGCCGTACGCGGTCTGTGGCGACGAACGCGGTCGGGTCTTTGTGTGCGACTCCAACGCCCAAGTCGTTCACGTGTTCAACCTCAAGACACGGCAGTACGAACAATGGCTGCCGGACGAAACGGCGCGCGGCTTCTCCCAGCCGGTGGGGATCGCCGTGGACATGCTCGGACGCCTGCTCGTTTCCGATCCCGTGGCGAGGACGATCTTTGTCTTCGACGGCGACGGCACGTACCTCGGTGAGTTCGCCGGGGAACACCTTGCCCGGCCCACCGGCATCGCCGTCGATAAATCCGCGAATCGAATCTTCGTCGCCGACACCGCTGCCCATCAGGTTGTGGTGCTGGCCGTAGACGGCGAACTGTTGCATCGCATTGGAAGCCGCGGCTCGCAGCTCGGACAATTCAACTTCCCCACCAACGTCGCGGTGGACAGCGTCGGACACCTCTACGTCAGCGATTCGCTGAACTTCCGCATACAGGTCTTTGATCGTGATCTGAATCCGATTCGGCAGATCGGGTCCAAAGGCGACCTGCCTGGGTATTTTTCTCATCCCAAGGGTTTAGCTCTGGATAGCGACGATCATCTATACGTGATTGATTCCCACTTCGAGTCGATACAGATCTTCGATTCGCAAGGCGCCCTGCTGCTCGCGTTCGGTGAAGAAGGGCAAGGCGCGGGGCAGTTCTGGCTTCCCACGGGAATCTGGATCGACGACGACGATCGCATCTGGGTCGCCGATTCCTACAATCGCCGGGTACAGGTCTTTGACTACCGGCCGGAGGTCCAACCATGAGGACACTGCTGTCGACACTTACCGCGTTGCTCGCAACCGGCATCACTGTTATCGCGTTTGGTCAGGGTCAGAGTGTCATCGACAGCCCACACAATCTCTCGACCTTCGGGCCCAGCATCATCCGCGCCACTACGCAGGAGCAAGTGTGCATCTTCTGCCACACCCCCCACAACGCCTCGCCGATTCGCCCGTTGTGGAATCGCTTCATGCCAATCAACGCCTACATCGTTTATTCGAGCAACTCGCTGGACGCACGGCCGGGTCAGCCAACGGGCTCGTCGAAGATGTGCCTTTCGTGTCACGATGGAACGATCGCGTTGGGGAGCATCGTCTCGCAGAATCAGATCATCCAGATGGCGCAGGGCATCACCACGCTCCCGCCCGGCTCGAGCAACCTCGGGACCGATCTTTCCGACGATCATCCGATCTCGTTTCGATACGACTCGTCGCTGGTGTTCAAGGATCCCAAGCTCGTTGATCCGCACCAACTTCCGCCGCAGGTGCGCCTCGATCACAACCGGGAGCTGCAGTGCACGACCTGCCATGATCCCCATGACGATTCGCGCGGTTATTTCCTGGTGATGAGCAACGAGAACTCCGCGCTGTGCCGATCGTGTCATCAAATCTCGGCCACGACCGTGACCGAGCACGCCGATTGCACGAGCTGTCACAGGACGCACACTGCCCCAAGCGGGCCGTATCTGCTCACAGGCGATCGCATCACGTCAACCTGCCTGACGTGCCACGGCGGGAATCACGGACGTGCGAAGAACATTCTGCAAGATCTGAACAAGATCAGTGTGCACGACACGAACAGTCCGGTCGATCCGAGTGATCCGATTCCCAGCCACGTCACGTGCTCGGATTGTCATGACCAACACACGGTCAGGCAAGGCGTCGCCTCCGCTCCGGATATACACCCAAACTTCGGACAAATCGATGGATTGAGCGCTTCGGGTTCGCCGATCACACTCGCCAACAACGAATACGAAGTGTGTTTCAAGTGCCATGCAGATAAGAATGCGTTCACCGCCTCATGGGTGCCCCGTCGGATCACGCAGTTGAATACGCGACTGGAATTCGACCTTAGGGCGGTGTCGTTCCATCCGGTGGAGGGACCCGGTCGGAACATGGATGTCCCCAGCCTCAAGCCGCCGTGGACGACCAGCAGCATCATGCATTGCAGCGACTGTCATGGCTCGGACACGAGCCGTAAAGCGGGTGGGTCCGGACCCAACGGCGTGCATGGCTCGAACGAGCCGCCGCTGTTGCTGGCCCGCTACGAAACGGCTGACTTCACGACCGAGAGCGCAAGCGCCTATGCACTCTGCTATCGCTGTCACTATCGTGACACGAACAACGGCGTGCTACTCGATCGCTCATTCCCGCACAGTCTGCACGTGAGGGATAATGCGACGGCTTGTTCCACATGCCATGATGCGCATGGGATTAGCTCAGCGCAGGGCACCAGACGAAACAACAGTCACTTGATCAACTTCGACACATCGATCGTGTTTCCGGAGCGGGCAACCGGTCGCTTGGAGTTTGTGGATCGCGGCTCGTTCAGCGGAAGCTGCACGCTGACCTGCCACGGTGTCGATCATTCTCCGAAGAGATACTGATCCCCAATACGCCGTGCCGCTGCTGAGCCGGATGACCGCGAGCCTACAGAGTCTGCGTACTCGGCGTCTGCTCGGCGCCGGTATCCAGGAACGCGGCGCCGCACTCGAGGCAATGCCACTCATCCTCCTGCTGCCGGTCCCGATAGACGTTGGCGCCGCAGCTGGGGCACGTATGGCTCTTGAGCGCCGATCTTGCCGCAGCCTGCTCTACCGTCGCGAACAGCTTGTCAATCAGCACGGCCACCCCGAGGAATGCAAATCCCATGAAGAACACCAAGAGGGATGCGGTCGGGTGGACGAACATCAGTCCCATCGCGAGGACGAAAGCGCCGATCAGCAACCACAGTACCGTAAACTCGTAGCTCCCTTTGGCTTTGTGAACCGAACGGTAGGTCATTTCACGCAATTCTAGCACTGGCTCACTATAAAGTCGATAACTTCATCCTGAAATCGGCCGGTCAGACAGACCCCGCGGGGCATTCTGCTGGGCGGTGTCCGCGGGTGTCCCCGGCAGCATCTGCGCGGTCCGCAACTCGTACGACACCGGATTCACACGGTCGTAGGTCCGTGCGCGATGGCAGCCCGCGGCACAGCTCCCACCGGGGAAGTCATCTCCCCTCATTGCGCGCCAACACCGCCCAAATCACGTAGCCTAGTCCTGCCAGCCAAGTTATCGCACCGAGGATTTCACCCACAGGTGCAATCCGCCAGAGTCCACGTTGTTCCGACCAGCCGAAACGAAAATGAAGTAGTGCGGCCAAGCCAAAGCAAGATACGCCAAGCGCCTTGGCGGTTTGTCCTGTGACGAGAAGTGGCCCTGCTGACTGTCCACCAACCACGTAGCCTCGTCCGGACATCCACACATAAACGCCGTACCCGGCGAACGCTGCGGGGAAGACCACGGCCCCAAAGATGAATCGCGACCATTTCATTTCGTGTGTTGAACCGTCGCTATACCCTACGTTTCCTTTCCAACTTGCGCTTTGAAGAGCCTCTCTCTGGTAGGCCTATTTCAGCTCATCCGAGGAAGGCATTTGGGCGCCTTTTTGATTGTACGACACCGGATTCACGCGATCGTACGTCTGTGCGCGATGGCAACCCGCGGCGCAGCTTCCGCCCATGCCCGTCGCCGTGAACTGTATCGGGATCTTCCACTGGCCGAACGCGACCGAGCTGCGTAATTGCTTGGGCGACGCGCTGGCGTGGGTGGCGTGACACACGCTGCAGCTTCGCCCTCCCTTGCCCGGCGCTTTGACGTGCACGTAATGCAGGTTCCGGTCGCCGTTGCGGAAGTTGGTAAAGCTCGTGGTCTGCTCAGCCGTAACCAATTGTTGATCGTGGCAATCAAAGCACAAGGCGTACGACTCCTTCTCAAACTTCTGGTAGAACGATCGATCGTAGGGGCGATTGAGCAGCTGCGCGAATGATGCACCGTGCGGATTGTGACAGCCGCGGCAATTGCCATCCTGTGCCGGGGCATGGACCGAAAACCCCGGCTTGAGCAACTCAGCCACGCTTCCTGTCATCGTGCCATCACGGTGACGGACGTCCTTGTTATGACACGAAAGACAAACACTGACAGGGTTGTCCCTGAGCAATCTTGCCTCATGGCTCACATGCGGCGTGTGGCAATTCAAACACGCTCGGTCATCACTAACCACCGAGTGCGCCACCACTGCCTGGTTTGCGACATCAGCGATGTCTCTATGACACGAGCTACACAGATCAAACGGCGCCTGAGTCAGAATGCCGGCGTGATTCGAGGCGTGAGGATCATGGCACGTTCGGCAGTCTTCCCGAACCGGCTGGTGCGCATGGGGAAGTGCGTCAAGCTGTGACTCGATGGAGGCGTGACACGAAAGGCAAAGCTGTCGTCCATCGACTGAGAGGAGGTTTGGAAGTGGAGCGGCGTGCGGTGAATGACAGGCCGTGCAATTGCCTGCGGCCACCGGACCGTGCACATGCTCGTTGGCACCGATGACTTGCTCGTGACACTTCAAGCACAGATCGCTCATCGACTGAAGCTTCAGGAATTTCCGGTCCAGCCCGCCGTGTGGATTGTGGCATCCGATGCAATCGCCGGTCTTTAACGGCTCGTGAACGACGAGCTCTTTGTCAAACGTCATCTCATGACAGAAACTGCACAGAGCCGGGCCTTGGCGGGCAAGTTTGTACGTATGTTGCTCCGCGCTGAGCAAGGTATGACACGCATCGCAAGCGCCCACACTCACCGGACCGTGCAATCGATCGTACCGCGTGATGCTCTGGTGGCACTCTCCGGTTGCGCAGGTCGCACGATCAAGCAGACCGGACGGCCGCGGTCGGGTTTGCAACGCCGGTGGTTGACTCGATGCGGTCTCGCCATCCTGCGGTGCCCCTGGTCGTGACGCGAGTGATCCCGCCACAAGCAGGAGCCCGCCCGCCGAAAAGACCAAGATGTGACGAACTTTCATGGCCCACCGTCCTCTGATAGGCGATCCGGAGGAACGACGGTTTCGTCTCTATTGTAACCGAGCGGTTCATGGCAACCCGGTGCGCAGCTTCCACCA
Organism: uncultured bacterium; assembly: GCA_965369945.1. Lineage (GTDB taxonomy): Bacteria > Planctomycetota > Phycisphaerae > Phycisphaerales > SM1A02 > JADFNO01. Next base: position 9,279 of record CBDUST010000161.1, read on the forward strand.
ATCTCAGTCTTTTTGAATCCGATCGGCAGCGCCCAGCTGGAATCATCAAACGGAACGGTCTCAGCGAGAAGTTTGGGATTATCACTCGCATGGATGGCATGACAGGTGCGGCATGTTCGTCCCTTTTGCTGACGATTGACATGTACGAAATGAAGATTCACATCGCCGCTCCGGAAGTCGGTCGCCGTCGTCGTTCGCGGCGCGGTGACAAGCTCAGCGTCATGACAGTTGAAGCACAGCTCATAGTTGCTCAGATCGAACGTCGCATAGAACGCCTCTGAGAAGCGACTGCGAAGAAGGCGCGCGAGACCCGAACCATGCACATTATGACATGCGGTGCAGTTGCGCGCCTCAACAGGGCCATGAAGATAGTCGTGTTTGGACAGCATCGGAACAATACTCTCGAGGATACGGCCATCGGCTGTTTCGATCGCTTCGTCGTGGCATTGAAGACATAGCTTATCCTGTCGGTCGCGCAGGAGCTTCGGCCGACCCGAGGCATGCGGATCATGACAATTTGCACAGCGGGAGCCGGTGAATACGGCTGCGTGCGGCGCTGTCGCGCCCGCAATCTCTTGCTCAACATCACGGTG
>CBDUST010000162.1:0-9785 GCA_965369945.1 uncultured bacterium
CGTCGTGGCGTCCATTGCCGGCGAACTTAGCGCCTTCGCCGCGATGAACAACCGCCATCGACTCTGGGTCGTTGATCTTGCCTTCCGTTTCACTAACGATCGCGAACATGCACTGGATGTGCTGCAAGACACCTTCGAGTATGTGCTGGGCAAGTTCCCCGGCTTTCAGTTGCACTCGAATATGAGGACATTCCTCTACCCGGTCGTACGCCATATCGCCATTTCCACCCAAAACAAGGCACGGCGAATGACGTATATGTACGACCCTCCGCCCAAAAACGCACCAGAGACCGACCCCGACGTAAATGAATTTCGCGAACAACTCGCGGCGATCGTCGACAACCTCCCGCCCGGTCAACGCGAGGTTGTGTTCCTGCGTTATGTCGATTGTCTTTCGCTTCAGGAGATCACAACCGTGATGCAGATCCCGCTGGGGACCGTCAAATCACGGCTCCATCACGCCTTGACCGCCCTTCGAGAAGACGAATTCACAAAAAAATACTTCCGGGACTGAACCTTTGGCCCAGTTGCGCGCTTCATATATCAGAGCCACCGGAGTAACGATCAGTGGACGAGCCCTCACTAGAAGATCTCGAGCCCAAAGGCGAACAGCTTCAAAAGCTCCGCAAGGATCTTAGATCCATCGCGCGCGGGCACGTTGAGATTCCACCGCAAGTTGACCAAGCAGTGCTTCAAGAGGCCATGAAAGCGCTCGCTCGGCCCAAGCGCACTCGATCCAATGCCGTCGAGCCCGTTGCTTGGATCGCTGCCGCTGCATCGGTGGCTCTGGTTGTCTGGATCGGCGCGATGCTCCGATCCACAACTACCGCCCCGCAGCAAACGACCGTGGCTGCCACACCGAGCGATCTTGACCACAACGGCCGTGTGGACATCCTCGACGCGTTTCACCTCGCTCGGCAGCTCGATGCTGACATCGTTCCAACGCTTGGCGATATCAATTCTGATGGCCGAATTGATCGCGCTGATGTCGAGGCGATCGCGATGAAAGCGGTCACATTGACACAGGGAGCAGGCTGATGCGTATGCTCGCACCCTTTTGCATCGCTGCACTCCTGGGCGTCACCATCGTGTGCGCTCAAGACGATGTGCAGTCGGTTCGCTTTGACGCTATTGACGTGTACGTACAGACCGGCGACCAACCGCTGGCAGCGTATCAACTCGATCTCTCGGCCGAGAAAGGGGATGTGACAATCGTCGGCATCGAAGGCGGCGAGTCGGATATCTTCACCGCTCCGCCGTATTACGACCCTGCGGCAATACAAAATGACCGCGTCATCATCGCCTATTTTTCGACCGCTGCTGCCGACGCACTGCCGCGCGGGAAAGTTCGCATCGCCACGATCCACGTGCAGATCGTCGGCAACGTCCAGCCGGAGTATGACGCAAATATCACCGTCGCCGCAACAGTTGATGGTGAACCAATCGACGCTGAACTCATCCTTGAAACGGGACAGCAACAATGAAGAGCAAATGTGTGATCGCCGTATCGGCACTTGTCCTGACAGGTTTGATCGGTGTTCTTTCCTTGAGCGGATGCGAGACCAGTAGCTTCTTTTCCCCTTCGAAGTCTCGACCCCTTTCGGTGATGGGCGGATACGCACGGACTAGCATGGCGCAAGGTAGAACCGAGCAAGCTCCCCCCGGCTCACTTCCTTCACTCGATGAAGAAGTCTGGGTCATCGTCAAGCCCCAGCCGACCGCACAACCCACCGACTCCGACGACATCCCCGGCTCCGGCGTACTCATGTGCCGTATGCCGATTGATGATGTCATCACCAACGTTGCCTTGCCGCTTGATCACACCGATGTCGCCGCCTCGATCAGCGCGTACATCGCTTCCGTAAACGTTACACAAGAATTTCACAATCCATACGATGAGAAAATCGAAGCGGTCTACGTCTTCCCACTGCCACAAAACGCAGCGGTCAACGGCTTCATCATGACGATCGGCGAGCGCAAAATCCGCGGCATCATCCGTGAGCGCGAGCAAGCCCAGCGCATTTACAACGAAGCGAAACGCCAAGGCTACGTCGCCTCACTGCTCACTCAAGAACGAGCCAACATCTTCACGCAGCATGTCGCCAACATCGAGCCGGGCAAGCGCATCGACGTCAACATCACCTACTTCCATACGCTCACCTACGACGACGGCTGGTACGAGTTCGTCTATCCGATGGTCGTAGGCCCGCGCTTCAATCCGCCCGGCTCGACCCAAGGCGTCGGCGCCGTTGCGCGCGGCCAAGCTGGTATCTCCGGCCAACAGACCGAAATCCAGTACCTCCGCCCCAATGAGCGCAGTCGACATGACATTTCGCTCGTTGTGGATATCAACGCAGGCGTCAACATCGAAGAGATCAATTGCGTCAATCACAAGATCAATGTCAGTCGTGAAATGTCTGAGCAAATGCGCGTCGAGCTCGATTCCAACGACGCCATACCCAACAAGGATTTCGTGCTGCGCTACCGAGTGGCCGGCGATCAAGTCAAGACCGCCCTGCTCACCCATCGCGACAATTCCGGGGGCGGGTATTTCACGTTCATGCTTTATCCGCCGCAGGAGATTTCCAATCGACCACGACAACCGATGGAGATGATCTTCGTCATGGATTGCTCCGGCTCCATGTCAGGCCAACCCATCGCGCAGTCCAAAGATGCTGTGCATCACGCCCTTGCATGTCTTGAGCCGGGCGACACCTTCCAGATCATTCGCTTTTCCAACAGCACGTCACAGTTCGGCCGTCAACCGCTACTCGCTACCACAGACAACCTTAGGCGGGGCAACGAATATGTCCGGAAACTTTCCGGGAGCGGCGGCACGATGATGATCGAAGGCATCAAGGCCGCGCTGGACTTCCCTCATGATCCGGAGCGCCTGCGCTTCGTCACATTCCTGACCGACGGGTATATCGGTAACGAATCTGAGATCCTCGCGGCCGTTCACAATCGACTCGGTTCGGCGCGCATCTTCAGTTTCGGCGTCGGCTCGTCGCCCAATCGCTATCTGATGAACCGCATGGCCAAGCTCGGCCGAGGCGCGGTCGCCTACCTCAGCCTCAATGACGACGGCGCGAACGTCATGGACAACTTCTTCCACCGGGTCAGTCAACCAGTGCTGACGGATATTACAATCGATTGGGGGGACATGAAGGTTGCCGACGTGATCCCCGCCCGCGCTCCCGATCTCTTCGTCGGCCGACCCGTCATCATCACCGGCCGATTCGATGGCGATGATCCCACAACCATTCGCATCAAGGGGCGCACCGCTGAGGGAATCGTCGAGGCAAGTTTCGATGTCAATCGGGTCGATGCCGCAAACGAACACGTAGCATTACCCGCAGTTTGGGCTCGCAATTACATCGCGCAGCTCGTGGACCGCGCAACCTACGATGCCAATATTGAACTGCCACAGCAGATTCAGGAGATCGCGCTGAACTACAGCCTGATGTCCGCCTACACGAGCTTTGTTGCGGTCGATTCCAAGACGCGCACCGCCGGCGATCACGGAACCACCGTCAACGTCGTTGTGCCCGTTCCCGATGGTGTTCGCTACGACACAACTGTCCAAGACGGCGGCACGAACTGATTCGCACAACGACGACAAACAGGAGACGTTCAATGAGCTTCGCACATTCGCTATTTCGCACCACATTGTCCGCCATGTTGCTCGGATTCGTTCTTCTCGCCGGCGGATGCGTTAGCAAGTACATCACGCCCGGCGGAGCAGCCGATCTCTCCGCCTTCGGTCTTACCAACGAACTTCGCGAGTCGTTGACCGATACGAACATCCGCCGTGCTCTTGCGCTCAAGCCGCTCGCCACGTTTCCCGTGCATCTGGCTGTCGTTCGCGTGCAAAGCCCGGGCTATTACTCCTACTCGACGCGCGGGTATGGCCACGGCAAGTACAGTGTCATTACCGATCGTGACTTCGAAACGGATGACGATATTGCCAAGCTTCGGGCGTTACCCCAAGTCACAGATGTGGTGGCGATCAATCGCCTTCTGCTGCCCGCCAACTTGAATTCAGACCGCGAACTTCGCGCCGCAGCTGCTGCCGCGCATGCTGACATGATTCTCATCTATACCGTGGACACTCGCTTCACGACCGACAAGACGCTCCGGCCGCTGGGGGTGCTCACGCTCGGCCTGTTTCCCAATGAAACCGCCAACGTGCGCAGCACACTGTCGGCAATCCTTATCGACACGCGCAACGGCTACCTCTACGCCACCGCCGAAGCAACCGCCAAGGAAAGTGCGCTTACCAACGGTTGGTCTAACCGAAGTACGGTGGAACGCTCTCGCCGAAAAACCGAGCGAGAAGCCTTCGAGGAACTGCTCGCCGACTTCACACGCGCCTGGCCGAAAGTTGTACAGACGTACCAGACCGCTTCGCGCTAACGATCTGCGCGTTGCATCAACCACCGCTCGATCTATGCGCTATAGCATCCGCAGCCCGACTGGCCTGGTTCCTCGCACTAGTAACACCGACTCTAGACAGCTATCATGAATACGTTAAGACCATGCGATTTCTCCCCGTGATCCTGCTCTTGCTCGTCCCCGCTTGTGGGCAATCCCTTTCAGATACGACAGCGAAAGCGCACTCGCGCGAGCGAGAGACACTCGATATTGCCGAGATTGCGGCTAGTTATCCACAACTGAAGCGCATGACGCCGAGCCCCGTGCTAGTGAACATCTCACTTGCCCGGTACTGCATCGGGGCGAGCCAACAGGTGCGCGACGAACAAGAGGCACGCTACGGCCCCCACACCGACGCCGCGATCATTGTCTACATGAATGATCTTGCAGCTAACGCATTTGGCCTGCGATCACCAACTTATCCTGTCGGATCGGTTGTCGTCAAAGAGAAAGTCAGAACAGGCGACGAAGTCTATGGCGTAGGCGGCATGGTGAAACGCAAGAGGGGCTACGACACCAGTCATGGCAATTGGGAATATTTCTACTTTGCCAAGACTACTGAAATCGAGAGCGGGAAACTGACCAATTGCATCCAGTGCCACCAAGACGTTGCCGTGAAAGACTACGTATTCGGCGACTGGGCGGACAAGCAATGAACGATATTGTGACCATTCTCTCCGCCTGTACTGCGTTGGCAGCTGTTATCATCGGGCCGATCGTGTCAGTGCGCCTAGCTCGCCGGCAGATTCATGCCTCTGTTGTCTCTGCGAGCCGCCAAACGTGGATCAACAATCTTCGAGACGCCATCGCCGACTACCTAGCGAAGCAACAGATGGTCCGTAACCTCAATGTACACGGGTATGCGGACGAGTCGTCTTTGCCTCGTATTGAAGAAACCGTTCGATTGACCAATCGTATAGAGTTGCTGATCAACCCCAAAGAACAAGATCACGTGGAACTAATCGCTCTGATCTGTCGGATGACCAATACCATGAATCAACAACACGAGAAGAACAAGGATTTTGATGTAGATGGACACCGTAAACGAATCGTTGAGTTATCTCAAGCCATTCTCAAACGGGAGTGGGAACGCGTAAAGAACGGTGATTAGGAAACCAACACCGAGAACAAATTCGAAGTCGGTTATGATCGTTCTGCTAGGTTAAGACTACGTATGTCTAATGGGTCGGAATTGAAGACCGTACTTGCTCTCGAACACTTCAGAGTCCATCTCCAAGTCGCTGCTTTCCCCAGTTCAGTAACGAGTCCCGTTCGTCCCGGCTCATACTCACGTAAAACTTCGACCCCCGTTCATAAGCCCTGCTTGCCAACTGCTCATCGCACTGTAGTTCGTCCAGCATTCGTTTGATGCCTTGTCGATATGCCTCGAATAAGATTTCGATCTTGATCGGTATATATGTGTCAATCTGGACCAGATCTATCAGCTCTTGAAAATCTTCAGCCGTGGAACTTCCCCAGGCATATATCAACTCCCTCGCCTCGTTCTTCTTGGTCAATCGAGACTGAGAAGAGTAAGTATGAAGCAGCCCACATCGTGCTGAATAGAGTTCTTTCGCTGTGCATTGCAATCCGGAGTCAGGCAATAAGTAGCGATCTGCCCATGAAATGAACTGAGAGGCGATATTACCCTCTTCCCCCGACCTTACCCACGCGGCAATGTCAATAGAGGTATAGAGAAGTGCAAGCGCTGGCATAATTAGCTTAGCATCGACGCACATTCCTATAGCAATATCCAACTGCTTCAAGCCGGCAGTTAGTTTCTCTTTGGTTCGTGCCATAACTTGGACTCCTAGTTCCTGTCAACGACCATGATTTGTTCGAGTGGTTTACGCTGCAAGTCAGGCACGACGCAATCGTCGGCTGGATAACCGATGGGAATCAACAGGTACGGCCGTTCGTAACTGGGGCGATTGAGAATCGAGCCGAGGAACTTCATCGGACTGGGGGTGTGCGTGAGCGCCACAAGTCCGGCAAAGTGCGCCGCGGTCAGTAGCATCCCCACCGCGATGCCGACGGATTCGTTGACGTAATACACCTGATCGGACGGGTTGCGTGGATCATCATCTTTCATGAGCTTGAAGACGACAATCAGCCAGGGTGCGATTTCCAGGAACGGCTTGTGCTCATCGGTGCCGATGGCGCGCAGATCGTCAAGCCACTGCTCGTTGGCCCGGCGGAAATAGAACTCGCGTTCCTCAGCCTCGGCCCCTTCGCGAATTTCCTTTTTGATGGCGGCGTCCTGCACAGCCACGAACCGCCACGGCTGCTTGTTGGCCCCACTTGGTGCGGTACCAGCAGCGAGAATGAGATTCTCGATGACCTCGCGCGGCACCGGCCGATCAGAGAAGAATCGCACTGATCGGCGTTGGTTGAGGATTTCATAGAACCGCCGAGCCGCGTCGGCCGGATCGGTATCAGCAGGCTCAGCCCTATATGGAATGAAGCTCAGTTCGGCCATGCGTTGGGTACCATGTCTGGGGGGAATTGAGAGGTCGCCAATGCCGACATCGTATCCGCAATCTCTACAGCGCCGCCGATCGTGTATGAGGCGCTGGATAAGTGTATTAGCGATTCTCACTGTGTTGATCGCGCCAGATCAGGTTCAAGCCCAAAGCGCTAAGAACGGTGCGACGTGGTACGCCAAAGCGATCAAGGCGTATGAGTCGCTACCGACTGATGTGAGGGAGGCGGTTTGGAACTTCGACTGGTCAAATCCGAACGCGCTGATCACAGCCGAGTTTCGTCTGGCATTGGCGCAGGTTCAGCCGGCGCTTCGTTTGGCGCATCGCGGCGCGAAACAGGGATACAGCGACTTCGACCTGGATTACGCCCAGGGTATTGATCTGCTGCTGCCGCACCTTGCATCGATGCGCGGCATCACATGGGCCATGCACCACGATGCGCTGGTGCGCCTGCGCGACGGCGATTCAGCGGGCGCCGCTGCTGCAGTGGCATCGATGTACCGCATGGGTGGTCACCTCAGCAGCGATCGCATCATCGTCAGCTCGATGGTAGGACAGGCACTCTTCGGCGCGGGGGAAATGGTCGCCCAAGCGGGCATGGACGGCGCCGCGTTCACCGCTGATGACAGCGCGACGATGTTGGAGGCGCTGAGAGACTTCAGCGATAGCGATCCCTTTGAGTATGTCGAAGCGATCGCGATGGAGCAGGAGGTCATGATCGGGTGGGTTGCGGAGAAATACGCTTCCGAAGATGGGGCGGAGCAAGTGGCCGGTCTGTTCCAGGGCACGCTCCCCGAGTCCGAACAGATCAAGCAGCTTCGTTCGATGACCGAGGAGGAGTTTTACGGGTCGCTTGATCAGGTCGATCAGCTCATGAACCGCGTCATCGAAGCGTTTAGCGATCCTGATCAGGACGCCGGTCGAGCCACGATGGCCAAGATCATGGAGGAGATCAGCGCTGGTGAACACGGCATTATGGCGAACGTTATGGTCCCAGCCTACAACAAGATCTTCGACAAAATGCACATGGCGGAACAACGGCTCGCCGATCGAAAAGCTTCGTTGGCGCTGCTCATGACGGGCGAACTATCACCGAGAGCCGGCGCAAACGCGGTGATCTTCTATCTGCGCGCGATCACGCTGCTGGATGAGATCGACCCTGAGAAGCGCAAGCAGTGGCCTATCCTTGCGACCAAACCTGATGAACCGATCGACGAGGAACTGGTCAAATCGCTTACCGAAGCTGAGCCGATTATTACCCTGCTGCGTGAGGCGTCGCACACGGCGCGCTGCGATTTCTCAGCTGTTCGAGGTCACTGGGCGCCAGCCATCCCCGCCTATCTGCCTGGTTTTCGGGAGCTGGCGAACCTGCTTGTCGCCGATGCCGATCGTCTTTTGCAGGCTGGAGAAGCGGATGCGGCCGTCGATCGACTGGAGATTTGCTACCGCATGTCAGCCCACCTGGCGACGGACGGCGTAATCACCAGCGCGTTGGTATCGCACGACATGTTCAACGCGGTGGATGCAATCCTGCAGCGGGAACTGACCCAGGCGTTCTTGGAGGATGATCATTGGGAGCTGCTGCATCAGGCGCTCAAGACGATGAGTCGAAAAGATCCATTTGGGTATATCGCGGGCATTACCGGTGCGCGCAAGAGAATCGAAGAATGGCTCAGCAATCGGAGGCAAAGTAGCGATGCGCCGCAACTGGATCTTGGCGAATTCGCGCGTGGATTGGACATCGATCAATTGCTGGCGTGGATGGTTGCGCTTCGGCACATTCAAGACGTCTTCGATTGGCCTGAAGCGACCACGGATTCCTTGGCGCCGCTGGATGGATTGATTGCGCTTGACGCCGTTGCCGTGGTGGCTGAGAGAGCGGCCGTAAACATCGCGGCGATACAAGCAAGCAACGTTGAGGCGCTTTCAGATCGCGAGTTTCCGCCGATTGCCCGGGTTCGCGAGCATTTGGCCCGTGCGCGAGCCGATCTGCGCCGCAGCGTTGGAGTCGTCAAGCCTGCTCGGGTACGAACAGCGGCCGAGCCCGTGCTCGGCAAGTGAGTGAACTAGAAAGGTCGCCAATGCTCACATCGTTTTCGCACTCTCTACAGCACTACCGATCGTGCGTGAGGGGAATCTTCACACGGCAACGTTTCGGTGTATTGGCGATTCTCACAGTGTTGATCGCGTCAGATCATGCCCACGCCCAAAGCGCCAAGAACGGCGCGACGTGGTACGCTAAGGCAATCTCGCAGTACGGTTCGATCTCGAATAACGACATCGAGACGATTATGAACTTCGACTGGGGCGATCCGAGCGCGCCGATTACGGCTGAGTTGCGCGCGGCGCTGGCGCGGGTGCAGCCTGTCTTGCGGTTGGCCCGGCGCGGTACCCGCCAGGAATACAGTGAATTCAACCTTGATTACAGCCAGGGACTCGACCTCCAGTTGCCACATCTTGGTCGACTCCGCAGCCTTACCCGGCTCATGCGCACCGATGCGCTGGTTCGAATGCGTGATGGGGATACCGCAGGTGCTGCCGCGGAAACCGCTTCAATTTATCGTATGGGCGCGCATCTGAATAGCGATCAAGTCATCATCAGCTCGTTGGTCGGGGCCGCAATCTTCGGAGCTGGCGATCATGTTGCACAAGTGGGGATCGATCGAGGCGCATTCACCGGAGACGATGCACAAACCATTTTCGGCGCGCTGGAAGGTCTTAGTCCGACTGACCCGTTTGATCTTGGTGAAGCGATCGGGATGGAGCGAGAGATCATGACCGTCTGGGTTGCGGACCAATTCGCCACCGAAGAAGGCCGGGCAAAAATCGCAGCAGCCTTCGGTCCGGGCCTTGCTGACGATGACGCAC
>CBDUST010000163.1:0-9729 GCA_965369945.1 uncultured bacterium
GGCTTCAGCGGCGGGAGCGTGCACATAGGATGCGTTGGCGATGGCAAATGCCTTGTCGCTATGGCACATTGAGCAGTGATCCGGGCCATCTCCGGCCTTGAGCAGATCGGCATAATTCGATTCGTGAGGCTCATGACATGCCGTGCATTCTCCGGAAGCGAAGGGGCCGTGCATCTTCTGGCCCTGATCGACAACATGACATTTCAGGCATACGTCGCGCACTGATCCGGCAGTGAGAAGGAACTTGGTGTCAGAGACATGTGGTCGATGACACGTGATGCAGCCCTCCTCCTCAACAGCTGCGTGCTGATGGACGCGATTCCCTTCGACGGGATGGCAGAATGTGCACCCTTCGTTACCGCGACGTCGTAGCGGGAACGTATGAGCACCTTGATCCGACTCGTGGCAAACAAGGCAATCGCCGGTGCTCACAACCCCATGCACATATCGAGCTGTGGCAAATGTGGCGTGGCATTCAGCCGTCACACAACTCGCATCAGGCGGCAACAGCTCGCTCGGCTTACGCGCAGGTGTTATTGGCGGAGAAAGAACAAGCGGGTTCCGCACGTCCGATGACCAGTTCTCTTTGGATTGTCCGACAGTCGGCTCAGCGAACGAAGATGAAGACGGATGGCTTGTCGGTGACGAGTCATCATCGCAACCGCCAATAACCACAGCGCCTGCAAGGCAGAGCGCGCGTATCCAGCGGTGCGCACCGATGCGTGGATCAGCTCTGGCTCGATGGCATCTTCTGCCTGTGGTCATCGTCGCGTCTCCTGCGAATCAGCATCCACGGCTTCATGATCGTCGGAAGATTCGCTACTCCCCATGATTCGCTGACAGTTCTCGATCGCCACGTTCAGAAGGGCGGTTGCGTAGTTAACGTTGTGCACACCTCCGGCAAGCTTGACAAACCGCACGTTGTGTTCCGCGTCCGCAAGCAGCCTTCGGCATTCGAGGGCCACGCTGGGGGGAAGCTGCGAATTGGCAAGGAAATCGCTGGCCCTTTCGGTGGCGATCTGAGTGTCGTGAAGGTGCTCGCTGATCGTCGTCTTCCACAGATCGAGCGCCTCGCGATACTGGTTTCCATGACAATCGTCGCAGCTTTGCTGAATCGCGACATACGTTTGACCGACAACCTGCGCAATCTCCCCCGATCTTGAGCGTTCTCGGTGGCAGGCGATGCAATCTACCTGCGCGCGAAACATCGGACTTGGCATGTCAGGAACCCCGCGCCCACCCGTGCCGCGGTACAACTCGTCGGGACCGGCGTGCGTCGAACTGTGGCATTGACTGCACATACCGCCGTGATCGAACAGCGGCCCCTCGCCGAGAACCTGCTGCTGGCGAGGTACGCTGGCAGAAAGATGATGTTCAATTTCAATATGGCAGCCTCCACACTCCACCTTGTTGTCGGTTATGTGGATTTGATGAATGAACCGTGGCTCACCGTACCGGGCGATTTGCTGAGGCTGGTTGTGGCAGTTCCAGCACATTTGGCGAGGAACCGCCCCGTCGCCGTTGACGGTGTCGGAGTGGCAGTTGATACATTCAACGCCTCGGCCGACGTAGTCATCGTGGTTGAACATCCCGGTTGCCAGACGAATCTCGCTCTTGGGCGCGCTGTGACAAGACGTGCAACCGCCTAACACTTCTTCGTCGCGACCATGCTTGAGTCCCTTGAAATGGCAGAGGTAGCATGTGTTGAGCGTGACCACAATGTGTCGACCCTGGACGATCTGTGAATGGCACGACACACAGCGGAGTTGTTTCCCTCTTCGAAGTTCCTTGAGGTGCGGTGTGTGGTCAAATTGGATTGTGATCGGCTCGTTGGTCTGGGTCACCGTCGTCCAAGCGACGTCACCTTCCAAGAGGCGTCGCTCGTGGCAACCGTCTCGCAGGCACGATGCATCGCGAACTTCCGCGTGAGGTTTCGAGCCGTAGGTGTTGGTGATGTACTTAACGGCTTGGCTTGTTGCCTCGAACTTTCCGCGGATCGTACTTTCCCAGCCCGGCTCGAAATGGCAGTCACCGCACGGCACTTCCGAATGCGTCGATTCGTGCCACGCGAGATAGTACGGCTCCATGATGTGGCACGATCTGCAAAAATCCGGCTGCATGGAGTATTCAACAAAGGCTGAGCCGCCAGCCAGCACGACCAGCAGCACCAAAAGAACCCATCCCCAGCCTGACGGTCGGTAGTGGATCCACCGGCCCTCACGCCGGGCCAGTCCAATCAACCTCAACCCGAGCGGCGTGGACCTCTTGTGTTGCATCGGGTCGGAATCGGTGTTCATGGATCGATCAGCATTTGCCATGGCTCTCTCCTAGAGCGCCTCAAGACCGGCCATGATGATCAGCGCGACGATGGTGAAACCGATCCCCATCGCAACGACACCGACAACGACTGCCAGTTTGCGCTGCCAACGGGGTGCGGGCGGCACCCTCAGTGCATCGAGTTCACCCGTCTCGACGAGCCTCGCATATTCATCAGCGCGCTCCACCTTGAATTCTTCCTCGGGCACTTGGCCGGTGAAGATCACGTCGTCGACCGGGAACTTCTCCAGGCGCAGATGCGCGTTGAAGAAATGAATAGTAAAGATGAAACATACGGCTAGCAGGGCTTCGTACCCGTGTACGATCGTCGCCACGTTGAATATCCAGCCGGGCATGAAGGACGAGAAAAACTCCGGGAACCACAACAAGAATCCAGAGCCGCCGATGATGCCGATCCCAATAATCTCTGCTGAGTAGTCGAACTTCTCCCAATACGTCCAGCGATCAAACGTAGGCTTTCTCCCTCCCAACAGGAACCATCGAAACATAGCCAAGCAGTCAGTCACGTCACGAAGACGCGGAAGCATTGTGTTCGGCCCGATCAGCCAATCTCGCACGAGGGATCCCCGGTGTCTCCGCGCCTTTTGAATCATTCCGAAGATGTGAAGGACAAAATTCGCAATGAGAAGGACCGCGAAGATACGATGAATTACACCCACCACATCGCCTCCACCCAAGAACGTAACCAGCGCCCTCGCCCAGCCGTGATCCGATAGCAACAGAGGCAAGCCCGTCAGTGTCAATCCGAAGAAAGCGATGATCAAGAGGGCGTGATTGACACGGTTGATTAGGGTGAAGCGCCGAATCCCGTGCGGGTTGGCGATCGCACGCGGTTGCCGAGGGCGTTTGCGGCGCTCGATCAGGGAACGTACGAACCACAGCACCGAATGCAGGCCGTAGAATCCGAACGCCAAACTCATGACGACAACGAAGTACCACCACACGGCGTGAAGCAACGGATACCGGTCCCCATCCAGGTAGTCTGCATGCGGATCAAACTGCACGAACCGGGCGTTCGCCCCCTCGTGACACTGTCGGCAGGTCTCAACAAGATTATTCGGGTGCAGGCGAGAATCCTCGTCTTCAGTCGGAAGAATATCATGCGCACCGTGGCAGTCACTGCATCGAGCGGCGCGAGTCGAGCCGAGCTCGGTAACTCGACCGTGATAGCTTGCGCGATACGTTTTGTAGAAGCTCGCTCGTCGGCCCTGGCTCATCTCCGCTCGGTCGTGGCATTCACCGCACTCGGTCACAATGTCAACGAGTGCTTCGGGCGTCGATGCGCGCGTAATCTGGTGTCCCGCATGGCAATCAGTGCAGACGGGCGCCCGCTCATCGCCCTCGGCAAACTTCCTTCCGTGGATGCTCCGTTGGTAGGTCTCAGTAACGCCGAGATGGCATCGTCCGCATGTCGTTGGAATCTGCTCGCGGTGCGTTGAGGCGCCCGCAGTGCTCGCCGGCAAGATATCGTGATACTGATGGCAATCGCCGCACGTCGCTGCAACAACGAGCCCACTTGCGCTCACTGCCAGCCCGTGTACGCTATCCAGATACGATTGAACCTGCTGCTGCGACGTCTTTCCGTTGAAGAACGGTTGGGCGTGTGTCTTATGACAATCTCCGCAAATGGCGACGGAATTGAACGGATGCGTGAGTGATTCTCGTTGTTCAACCGGCAATATGTCGTGCGTCCCGTGGCACGAGGCACACCGCGGGGCATCAGGATTCCCGTTTGCCAACGCTTCAGCATGTGAACTTCGATCAAAGTCCGCTTGCGCTTGAACGTGGCACGCGCTGTTGCATGTCGCCGGTTCAAGAACGCGCGCGTGAGGTAGCACACCAACATCCGCGTGACAGTTGACACATAGCAGGTCTGCGTGGGTGCTGAATTGGAGCGGATTGGGACCGAGGTACAGTCCCGGTCGAGATCCTTTAGATTCCTGGAACATTCCCAAGTCGCCCTCAAGCGGCGCCACCATCACACTGCGCTCACGTGCCGTTAGTTCACCGATATGCGATTGGCTGTGACATTCCAGACAGCGATGATTGTCCGATGCGGCCTCAGATCCATCCTGTAGGTCCACATCGAGTTGGCCGATCGAACTGATCAACGACCCAGACATCGCAACAGCCGCAGCCATAGGCATGAAAACCATAATCAGTGACCAGCGCAGGAGCCTCCGCCGAAGCAGCCGCCGAATCAACCCGGGTTCCTTGTCAGGCTTTTTCGGGGTATTGACCATGGTCGTAAGCCTTACACCTGCTCGTTTCCACAAAAACAGATTGCAAGTCCCATGCCATAGCTGGACCCCGCAGATGCCTTGAATACAGGCGTTTTCCAGGGATGTTCCCGGGATAAGGAAAACCCCGGATGCCGGGCGTCTCGGATCTAAGATGTGTTCTTGGGCGTTCTAATAGGCAATCGAAGTCCTCTTGAGCTGCTCAAGCAGCAATTGAGCTGCCCTCTTGAAGCTGG
Organism: uncultured bacterium; assembly: GCA_965369945.1. Taxonomy (GTDB): domain Bacteria; phylum Planctomycetota; class Phycisphaerae; order Phycisphaerales; family SM1A02; genus JADFNO01. Next base: position 4,814 of record CBDUST010000163.1, read on the forward strand.
CCGCGGCCTCAGCAGTCGCCCCGCGTTGCTCGTGAACAAGTCCGAGCAAGTAATGGGCGCGGCCGTTGTTTGGAGCATCTGCCAAAACGTCTTGGATAAGTTCCTCTGCCTCGGAAAGTGCAACCGGATCACGCGCAAGGTAGATCGATGCTAGGCCGAGCTTTGCCTGCGTCGTTTTCGGAGCGTCCTCGATCACTCGCTGAAACAACACTTCCGCCTCGTCCGATCGATCGAGCTTCGTAAGGACTTCCGCCAAACCCAACCGCGCCTCGATCGATTCGGGAACAAGTTCAATCGCCTCACGATACTTCGATTCTGCAAGGCTGGTCATGTTGCGCTGCGCCAACCGATGGGCAAACTGCACGAGGCGCTCAGCCTTGCGGTGCGGCTGGTCAACAATCACTTCCGACCCACCACGGAGATTCGCATCAAACTGATCGAACGTCAGATCGCCGCAGGCAACCAAAAGCGCATCAAGAACAGTGTCACCAAACTGAGGCGTCAATCCTGTCTGAATATGAACAAGGTTTCCACGCCCGTCCACGACCGCGACCGTCGGCGACACCACCGCCTGATAAGCCCCAAAACACTCGCGTGCCGTGTCGTGAACGACAATCGGCGGTCGCTTGGCTTTGGTGCTATCAAAGGCCAGGTCATTCACGTTGCCGCCCTTTGACAACACAAGAATCCATTGGATGCGTTGATCGTCGAGCCGTGGAATATCGAGCGCTGCGTCGATAAGTTGGCAAGCGCGCTCAGTGCGTTGTTGGCCGGCCTCGCCAAACATGACGATCAGGACGTCTCCTCGCATCTGCTGTGTATCTACGGCCTTGCCATCGATCGCAGATGTGTTGATGCGCGGCGCCGGGTCGCCTCGTTTCAGATCAGCGAACCCATGAGCTGGTATCGCCAAACAGATCGCTGCAATACAAAGCCATCCCAAACGGTTCGCTTTCCGATCACACATCATGGCACACCTCACTGTTCCAGCGTTGTTACTGCCTGGTCAGTAACTCTCAACTTGCTCCGGTCGTAGGTCTTGGCTTTATGGCACGCTGGTGAGCACGACCCACCCGATTCGTCCTGTTGGAAATTGATTTCCAGTAACCAACCGCCACTGCCATATGGCACTGCTTCACGAATATGAGCTGGTCGCTTGGATGCGTGTACATCATGGCAGGCTCGGCACGTGCGACCCTTTTCCTGGTTCACGTGCATCCAATGAAGATTCAAGTCGCCGTCGCGAAAGCCGGTGAGTCCGGTACCGGACTCGTCTTTGACCAGTTCCGAAAGGTGGCAGCTAAAGCACAACTGATATCGCTTCATCTCAAACGGTGCGTAGAACTCCGCGGGATAGTCCAAGAACAGCATTCCGAAATGCTCACCGGCATGCGGCTGATGACACGCGGTGCACGCACCATCTCGAATTGGTCCGTGGTGATCGGGATTGTCTTTCAGCAGCGCGGCCATATCAGTCAACGTTCGGCCGGTCGAAGTTGTGATCGCCTTGTTATGGCACGACAGGCAGAGGTCCGGCTGCGCTGTCTTTTGTAGATCGGGCAGGCGAGTAAAGTGGGGGTTGTGGCAGTTCACGCAGCCACCGGGCTCGGTGACTGGACCATGTTTGATCGGAGCGGTGCTGACGAAGTTCTTCACACCTTCATGGCAGGAGAAACACAGCGCCGGGCTGTCCGAGACGAGTTGGTACTTCACATCGGAAGCATGGGGATCGTGGCAGGTTGTGCAGCCATCCTCCAGGGGCTTGTGCTGATGCCGTGCGGCGATACCCGTTGGGGCTGACTCTGCATGACATTCGACACACAAATCCTTTGAACTCTTCGTCAACAGCATCTCGTGTGAACTCGAGTGCGGCTCGTGACATACGATGCACGCACCGACAGCAACCGGTCCGTGGACGTAATCCTTGTCTTGATAATTTGTTTCGTGGCACGTCTGGCACAGGCCGCCGGCCAAGTCTTCGACTAGCAGCATCTGGTGATCGGAACCGTGCGGATCGTGGCAGCCGGTGCAGTCGTTCTGTGCAACGGGCTCGTGAACCGTCGACCCTAAACGCAGCGTGTGGCAGTCGGCACACAAATCGCTTCTGGGTTTGGTGAGTCGGAATAGGTGTTCGCTGGAAACGGCGTATTCGTGGCAATCCAGGCACTTACGCTCGGCGGCGGGCTCATGCATGATTGCCCGGTCGAGAATCTCGGAATGGCACGAGCCGTTCGTGCATGAAGGCGTCTCGGTGTTCGGTTTGTCCTGAGTGTCGGCAAAGGACGTTCCGACCGCCACCGCAGCGACGCCAAGAACGAGTATGCCTACCGCGCCTCCGCCCAAGGCGATTCGACCGGAACCTGATTTGAGGCCAACGAGTCTCGCCATGTTCCAACTCGCTTCGTGACAAATCCTCTACCAGACTAAAGCACAGCACGTGCCAACCCGGAATAGCGCCAAGGCCTAGCCCAAGCAGGGGTTATAAGTAGTGATTCTCAGTACTAGGAATCGAGACGCCTAAGCCGTTCCCGTGGCAGGGACAGCTGGACGCCTCGACGCCGGCAAATAGATGCCGAACGTCGTGCCTCGGCCGGGTTCGCTGCGCACCTCGCACCGCCCGCCGTGCCGCTTGATGAGGTTGTAACTGATAGATAAGCCCAGACCCGTTCCCTGACCGACGGGTTTGGTCGTAAAGAAGGGTTCGAAGACCCGCCCCAGATGTTGCGGTTGGATGCCATGGCCGTTGTCGGACAACTCAATCACGCACCAACGCTCGTTGCGGCTGGTTCTCACAACGAGCTTTGGTTCCTTGGTATCAGCCAACGCATCCAGCGCGTTGACGATCAGATTGACCAGGACCTGTTGCATGGCGTGGGGCATCAGGCGCAGGCTGCCGGCCTGGGGCGACAGTTCACGAACAACCTCGACGCGCTTCAGTCGATGATCGAACCGAACGATATCCAGCGCGCTGATGACGACATCGTTGAGCGGCACAGTTTCCCAGCCGCTGTCCATGGGGTGGGCGAACTCCGTCATCTGTCTGACGAGCCGACTCACACGAGCCACTTGCTCGCGGAGAGATTCGATCGTCTCCGGGCCCATGCGCTCGGGATGGCGATCCACAAGTTGCAGCAGGCTATCCATCCCGGCCAGTGGATTGGAAATCTCATGGGCAACACCTGCGGCCATTTGACCCATCGCAGCCATCTTTTCTTGTTGAACCAGTGCATCTTGCTGGCGGCGCACGGCGGTCTCGTTCTCCCGCAATCCCTTGCTGATGTGATTGGTGAGGTACACCGTCGCTAACAATGCAAGCATCCAACCAACGGCGGAAAACGTTGTTGATTGTTCGCTCGGCCATTGATCGGTCAACCAAAGTCCACTGCCGACCATGACGATCGCCGCGGTAGCCGCCAGGTAGGAGGTCTGCCACGGTAGCAGCAGACTGGCGAATACCATATGCAGAACGAAGAGTAGTAGCAGCGGACTGGTAATCCCGCGTGTCCAAACGACCAGCAGTGTCAGGCACGCCAGATCCAACAACAGTTGTGCCCATGCCACAACAAGTAGCCGCCCCGGCTTCATCTTTTCGTCCGCTCCCCCATACCGTCGAAGTCTCACCCAAAAGAGCAGGTTCAACGCGAGAATCACTGCGCCAACAACCAGAATCCGTTCAGGCGTCTGGGGCCAGTCCTGCCAGAACGAACTGGCCATCGTGCCCAGCACAACGACAGCCCCCGCCACCCAACGAAGGCGAACGAATCGGCGAAGCTCCACCAGCAACAGCGGCGGTCGATCCAGTTGAGCCGCTTCCATCATGAACGCTTGATCTCGGTCATTGTATCTGATGTACCCTCAGCGGTCGGCGGCTCGTGCTGCACGGATCGCTCCAAGTCAAGCATCTTTATCCCTGACAGGTAGTCGGTCAAAACGATACGCCGCACGTGGCTCAGAGCACCCACCGTTTGGCTCATTCGGCCGAGCGTCTCGTGGATTTGGCGCAGCGGCACCTCCAGGGATTGTTCGCCTCCGCTGCGCCGAGCCAGGCGCGTGAGCTGCAGCTCGATCGTCGCGATAGCGTTGTTCAACTCGTGATTCAGCGTACGGGCAACCTGGCGCAGCGTCTCGACTTTTCGCTCCTCGTTGGACTCCAATTGTTCGGCCAGACTATTGTACGCTTGCGCCAACTCGCTGAACTCGTCGTGTTGGTTCACGTGGACGCGACAGTCGAATTCTTCGCGGGCGAGTCGTCGGCTGGCCTCGACGAGCTGGTCGATGGGCCGCAGGATCATCATCGCCGCCCGCAACAGGACCACCATCGAGACGTTCAGCAGCCCAAGGAAGCCGACGCCCACCGCCAACCCCGTCACTCGGAACTTTCTCACCAGCGCCTCGTGTTCCCGCGCTCGGTGCTGCTGCGATTCTCGTCCCAGCTCATTCGCCCCCACTCTCAATTCCGTCGAAATCGTCAGCGCCTCAGAACCCAACGCGGTTCGCCGTCGCTGATCGTCCGTTCGCACGGCATCGGCCACCGCGCCACCGAGCCTCAAGAGATCCTGTTGAATACGGCGAAAAGACGACTCGGCGTCTCCGGAAACCACGGGCGGCTCGCCGACCCGCTCGAGCAGCCCCGCGAGAGAAGCCGCCGCGGCCACCAGCCGTGAGGCATCCGCCGGCCGGCCGTCGCGCAACTCACGAAGTTGATCATCGAGATCGCTAAGCGTCTCGTCGATCAACAGCAGGTGTCTTGGTTCGTTGGCCGAGGCCGTACTAATCTGGATCAGATCCTCCAACAGACCGTGTAGCAGCAGTATCGCGCCGACGCCACCCACCAGCACAAGCACGATCAACGAACCAAGCAGCAGCAGCAACTTCTTACGGAGCATCGTGCCGTCATATCTCCTTGCTCGGCGTCG
>CBDUST010000164.1:0-9670 GCA_965369945.1 uncultured bacterium
GTGGGTTCGTGCTTTGCACATGAACCACCGTATGAATGCGGTCTTCCAACATGCGATCGAGCGCGGTGAGACAACCCAGGGCCTGAAGCAGCTGATCTTCCTCGACGACGCCCAGCGACTCCTTAGCAAAGCTGGCGACGACAAGCAGCACCACGCCTCCCCCATGGAAGAATTCTTGCAGGTCATCCGTGGGTCCGGTCGTGGCGTGTGCTTATTTATTCAATCTCCTGCCAACATCAGCTCCAATGTGCGCGCCAATACCGCCACGAAAGTGATGGGACGATTGGGTACGGCAGAGGATTGGCGATGTCTCGGTCGTGACATGGCCATGACACCCGAGCAGATCGACTGGGCCCGCCGACACCTGCGGCCGGGATTGTTCATCTGCACGCTCGCGGAGGGATCATGGCGCGAACCGTTCCTAATGCGGATCCCCCGGCTGACGATCCCACACTCGGTCACGGACGAGGACGTAAAGCGGAGCCAGCTACCTCTGCGCAGTTCGAAGACGCAATTTGCCTCCGAGTTCGCCGACTGGAGACCGCGTCCCTCTATTCGTGTCCAACAGTCGTCCGGTGCACGAGCGCCCAAGACACAGTCTACTCAAAGCCAGGCTGATTCATCACATCACCAGCAACGGGCACATTCCGATGCCGAGCTGCGAATCTTGGCGGCCATCGCGTCGAATCCGGGGTTGCCGTCGAGTCGCTACGCCAAGCTCGCCCACATGAGTCCGAAACGCTTTGCCGCGTTGCGCGCTGTGCTCGTCCGCGATGGGCTTCTCCGCGAGCATGAGATCGCCACCGGGTCGCGCGGCCGGAATGCCATCGTTCTTGAACTCCTCCCGCCAGCCATCGAGGCGCTCAAACAATGAAGGAGACGTCAACGTGAGAGGTGGTTTTGAACATCAACTCATCCTCGAACCGATCGCGGCGCACTTTCGATCCCTTCCGGGGGCGGAGGTCCACGAGGAGTATCAGGTCGGTCCGATACCCGCGTTCGGTGCGGTGGATCTCTTTACCGTTTGGCAAGCGCACCGCATCGTCGTGGAGATCGAGCTCACGTCGCGGCGCGTGGTGTGGGATATCGACAAGGCTCTGGGTCTGGATGCCTCTCACCTTTTCGTCGTGATGCCCACCGCCAAGGCGGTGATCGCCGCGCGCCGTCGGGTCAGAGGAGCCGGCCCATTCCGGGGGCCAAAGACGTTTTCGATTCTGCCCTTTGGACCGGCGCTGCGGCGGATTCGAGATTGTTTTCCATTGATTTCCAATCCCATTCCCCCCGGAAATCAAATCCCAAACCGCTCCAACATCTTTTGGGAGGTCAAGCGATGAACGTGCATTGGCACCGAGTCGTGGCTTTTGCCCTCGTCCTGACCGTGGTGATCTTGGCGATCGTGTTCTGGCCCGAGCTCGGCGGCGTCTTCTCCACCGTGCGATCCGTTGGCGACCGGTATGCCGATCCCGGGGACCGCACCTTCGGGCTAATCATCTTCGCCGTGCTCGTTCTGAGCACTCTGGTCGCTCTGAGAATCATCATACACAACGGAGGGAGAGATCGATGACCGCCATCTCTACGGAACCGAATGAAACGGACGTGGTCTCGCCGTCGCAGGATGAATGCGATCAGCCGGAGCAGTTCCGCGAGCTGTTGACTCAGTGTGCCGACACCCAGGTGCGCATTCTGCGAGCTATCGATCAACTGTCTAGGGATCGTGAGGTTCTGTCGGCGATGCACGAACAGAACCGATCGCTGCTCGAAGGATTTTATGAGCGCGAGACCCTGTTGCCCGTCCTCCGTTCGCTCATCGCCATCGCCGATCGCTGTCGCCAGGAGTTAGGACGGTTTCGGCGCACGCTCGATGGGTATGAGCCTCGTTTGCGCCGGGACGTGATCGAGCTCTCACTTCGCCAACTCGTCGACAGCAGGCAGGCCGATCTCATCGAGATCGAGGAGGTGCTCTCGCGCTTCGGAGTCGATCGGTATCGACATCCTTCACACCGGTTCGATCCGTCACACCAGAAGTGCCTGAAATGCATTCCTACTGCTGATCCCAGACGCTACCAACTCATTGAACGTCGCGTGCTGCCCGGCTACCGACGGCACAAGCATGTTATTCGCCCCGAACTCGTGCACGTGTACGTGCCCGACCCTTCGGACTCCCCTGTTTCCTAGGAGAACACCTCATGTTTGGATTCGACATCGGAACGACGAGATCAAAAGTGGCCAAGGTCGACCCGACCGGCAAGCCGTCCATTATCACCAACAGCCGCGGCGAGCCCACCACACCCAGCGTCCTGTACCGCGATCGCTCCGGCCAGATGTTGGTTGGGACCGATGCCCGGGAACAAGGTGTCATCGACCCCCGAGGATACGCAGCCAACTTCAAGCTCGCGTTAGGAACGACTCAAAGCATCCTTCAAGACGGCGATCCATTCACGCCCACCGACGCAACGGCGGCGCTGATCGCCGCCCTCAAAGAAGACGCTGAGAACGCAACGGGCACGCAAGTCGAGGAAGCCGTCTTCACCTGTCCCGCCAACTTCCGTGACGATGCGAAGCAGGCCCTCCTAGAGGCGGCCGAACGCAACGGCATCAAGGTACAACGACTCGTGCCGGAACCGTCCGCGGCCGGCTTCGCCTACTCACACGCCAAGGGTTTCGACAAGGCCAGGATACTCGTGTACGACTTCGGCGGCGGGACATTCGACGTCTCCGTCATCGAGATCGACGGGGATCAGATCACCGTACGTTCGACCGAGGGCGTGCCTCACCTGGGTGGGAACAACCTCGACGAGGCTCTGGAATCCTTCGTTCTCGACGCCGTGCGAATACAGACGGCCAAGGAACCGACCCCGCAATCAGACCCGCTCTTTTTCCTTGACGTGCGTCAACGTATCGAGACGGCAAAGATCTCGCTCGGTGCGCAGAAGGAGGTTCCCATCGTCACGAGCTTTGGCGGCGCTCAGATTCTCGTCCAAGTGACCCAGGAAAAATTCCAGAAGGCGATCGACCCACTTGTACAACAATCTCTGGATGCGCTTGACCACGCCGTCCAGGCAGCCGGTCTTTCGACTGACAAGATTGATCGACTCATCATGGTCGGAGGAACGTCTCGACTTCCCTACATCCAAAGTCGCGTCGCTGAACATACCGGGATCGTTCCTCATCTGGATATCGATCCCGAAAAGGCCATCGCCTACGGCGCGGCGCTGGCCAGCGTCAGTGAAATTGCCCGCGAAGGACGAACGGCCACACTGCAAGGTCAGGTGATCCCGGCCCCGGATGCCTTTGTCCGCGACTGCACCGCCCATGACGTCGGTTGCTGCGTCGTCGTCGACCGACAATCCAAGCGGCGGTTCGTCAACTCGGTGATCATTCCAAAGAACACTCCGATCCCATGTCAGAGGTCTGACCGTTTCTACCTCGAGCACGACGAGCAGACGGCAGCGCAGATCGAGATTCTTCAAGGTGAAGCGGAGGCGCAGCGCGATGACTGTCTTCTGATCGGCGAGTTGGCCCTTGACGACCTGCCCCGTGAGCCGAATCGCTCTGAGCGGATCCACGTTGAGTATGTGATTGACGCCAACGGCATGGTGACCGCGACCGCCACCGACAAGGTCAGCGGCAAGAGCCAGACCGTGGCCGTGGACTACAAGCGGGGCATCAAGCCGCGCCCCAAACCCAAGGCTGCGTGAAACACCGCTCCAGGAATGAGCGACACAACCCAGAGGTACCCCTAACTTGAGGATCGAATCAATGCAAGCACTTACAGGCCACATGTCGACGAGTGATCTTCTTCAAAAGCCTAATCGCACCGTTGTTTCCCTTAGAACCTGGTTCAAGTCCATCTTCGGCGCGATTGACCGGTGGATGCGAGGTCAGGTCGTAGAGGCGCTCCCTCCGACGGAAATACGAGCCACCGAATCTGCACAGCGCAATGCCGTTCTGGTCATCGACGCATCGCCATCGATGCTCAAAAGTGATTGGGAACCGTCGCGACTTGCCGCCGCCCAACAGGCTGCCGAGGCATTCGTCAAGCGGCTGGCCCGTGACGATCCTTGGGCCTCGGTGGCCGTGGTCAGCTACCACAAGGGGGCGAAGGTCAACTGTCCACTCACCCCGGTGACGAAGCCCACCACGGTGGTCCGCGCTGTTCATGCGATTTCGACATCAGGTTCAACCAATATCACAGCCGGCCTTAAAGCGGCGCATGGAATGCTCAAGAAGCGCCCTGGCAACAACCAAGTCGTGCTTTTGACCGACGGGCATCACAACACGGGGCCATCACCCCAACATGTTGCAGGGCAACTGCGCGATCTGGCCGTCCTTGAGACCGTCGGGATCGGCGGCGCTCCCCGTGACGTCGATGCAAAGTTGCTCAAGGCAATCTCGTCATCGTATCCGGACGGCACCAAGCGATACCGATGGATTGGCGACTCCGAGAAACTCGTTCAGCATTTCCAGACGCTGGCCGGACGGATTACCAGATCATGATCGCCATCCCCGTGACTATCCTGAGCGTGCCGCTCGTCATTGCCGTGTGGGCGATCGACAGTGTTCTCTTCCTCGTTGTTGCTCGACTCATGCTGGGGCGGATCGGTCCGATGCGCGTGACGGCGAGCTATCTATCACTCGAGCAGCTTATCGATCCTGTTGCCGCGAGGATCGGGCGATGGTTGTCCCATCGTACCGGACGGAGTGTGCATCAATACGCGCAGTGGATGGCGTTCATCCTTGGACTATGCGCGGCACGCTGGATCGTGATCCTGTGTCTGATCGCCGTTGGGTAAGGAGCGTTCTCGAGGACCGCGGCAAACGACGAATGTACGGTGCGATGGTGATATCACGATGACTGAGTTCTTCCCCAACACACACCCCCCGCAACCTGTGCCCGCACTTCTCACCAAAGACGATGCGGTACGTTTTCTGAGGCTGGATCTGGACCGGGACCTGTCTCGCGGCAAACGGGCACTCCGTCGTCTCGTCGAGCGGAAACTCATTCGTCCGTGCCGGGTCGGCAAACGGTCAAGGTTCTTAAGAGAGGAGCTTTTGCGATACCTCCGCTGGCAGACGGAGTTGCATGGTGAGGCCCCTGACGCCCCCGGAATGGGGACTAAACGGGGATTCTAGGGATTGCCCTTGGGCGCTTGCGCCCTAGGTGGCTTTGCGCTAGCTTCGTGGATGCTATGAGAACGACAGGTGTGACATTACGGAAGATCAAGCGGCCCGTGAAGAACGGCAAAGTGCGTTTCGAATGGCATCTGCGCTGGCATGGAACCGATGGCACGCATTACTGCAGGAAGCTGGCGGACTGTAGTCGGATGACCAAGCGCGAGGCGGAGAAGCATCGGCGGGGTTTTCAGGTCGAAATGGATCGCAAGGAGATTCCTCGCGACAAGCCGCAGCCCATGACACTCGATGAGTTCTGTCGTTTTCACGAGCACGCCATCGGTGATACCCGGAAAGCCACTACTCGCTACGAATACCGAGTTGCGATTCAACACGCCTGCAATGCACTGGGCAAGGACCGATTGATTCGCAGAATCGGGGCCATGGACGCAGGACGGATCCGGGCCAAGATGACAGCGTCTACTACCACTAAGGGCAAGGTCATCGGAAGACTTCGGGCGATGTTCAATCGCGCCAAAGACTGGGAACTAGTAACCCACAACCCTTTCACGAAACAGCCGATGCCTCCACCGAAGACTAGCCAGAAGCGAATCTTCGAGCTGCACGAGATTGATGCCATGGTCAAGGTCGCACCAACGCTCTGGTGGAGGGCGTTCATTCAGCTCGCCTACACTTCTGGATTACGGCTGACGGAGTTACTCAATCTGCAATGGCGGGATGTGGACTTCAAAGATGAGTCCGTCACCGTGGTTGGAAAAAATGATGAGGGTTGCCAAACACCAGATGGAACCACGTACCGCACACTATCTTGGTCTCCCAAGACACACCAAAGACGTTCTGTCCCGATCCCGGAAACTACAGTTGCCATCTTGAACAAATTGAAGGCAGCATCAGACGGGTCGCCGTACTGCTTTATCTCTCTGGATCGCCTTTTGGTCTTGGAGACGAAGAGACAATCGGGGATTCTTCGAGAGCGGTTCGAAGTCGTGAACAATGTGCTGAGGAATTTCAAGGTCATTCAGCGACATGCGGCCCAGATGCTAGGGACCGAAGATTGGGTGATCGGAACGGTTCATGATCTGCGTCGCAGCTACGGAACGCGCATGGCGGATGTTGTCCCAATGCACGTTCTGATGAAATGGATGGGCCATTCTGATATTTCGGTGACCGCGAAGTACTACCTTGATGTCTCCGACCAACATGCTGAGACGGCACGAGGTGCATTCAGTGCGGTGCGCTAAGGAAGTGAGTCTAATCGATGAATAGCCAATCGCTCACTAGACGGCCATACGGTTACTGATGTCGGGCAAGGAACGATCAGCGTTAACGCCAAACAGACCCAGTCGTGTGTTAGCTCAGATGGATGTTCGCGAAAGCGTGGACTACTCCATCGCTCTATTTGGCTATGACCCAACGTAGCGGTACTCAATTCTCGCAGATCGTGGCTCTACAGATTTCGCGAGATCTAGCTCAGCAGGGCTTCGGTAGTCGACACGGTAATAGGGCCAAAGCACTGTCGGCAACCTACCAAGATCCTCGTCAAAATGTTCCGGGTACCCCGGAAAAAAGCGAGCCCTGGCGCTCAGCTGCTCGTCCATACAAACGTGTACTTTTTTCGTAGCCATGTTCGGATTCCTTTCCATAGCCGCACAAACGACGTTCAAGTATAAAAACATTTCGCCGACATTCTATTCGCCAAAGTATTTCTTTCTTCGGATCTCTTTATACTCGTCGATCTTGCTGACGTCGAGCGAAATAGTTCGGTTGCCCTCTCGTACAGGAATCTGATTATCGATATCAAATAGCTCGTCAGGGGGTGGGTGCTCTATTTGCAACACTGCCAAGGTTCTGCTGCCAATCTCAACTGGTTTTATCTCAATCCAATGCATGGGGTTGAGTCGTCCTCGGACGTGAGATTTGATCAGGTCAGTAAGCTGCCGCTGATATGTGTCCCAGTCGCGAAATCCCTTCTCAATCTCGATACCAATCGCCACATACTCTTCGCCCCCAGGGAATTCGGTAAGCTTGTCGAGAGACGACTTGAATCTGCTTTTCTCTAGCAGCCCGACCACAACTTCTCCGCCCGAAGAGTTCAACAACGCGGCAGTAGCTCGTAGCACGCCTTCCTTCGCAACCTTTTTGCTCGCATAGAGTTCACCGCCGCCTTTAAAGTATCTCTCCAGATCGGTACGCACGGATGCTTTAGCCTCGAAGTTCGGGCCTTCCTTAGCCTCCAGATACACCACAGGTTGTTTAGTTACCGACGGCGGCTTCCCGGATCGACTTTCAATACGAAGATGCTCGGTTTGGAAGAATGACTTCTTGCCGCCTCCAGTGACAAGCATCGTCTCCGTCTTCACATTGTGTTCGAGCCCCTGCTTATTAATGTGATCGAGGAAATGAGTAGATATCTTCTCGTAGTCCTCATGTCGCACTTTAGCTTTGATGAGGACTTGGTTCATGCCATAGCCGAGATAAACTGCAAGATCCTTGATATAGCGAGATCGTGAGTAATCGTTCACTAGAGATCGTACAAGCGCCTTGGTCTTCTCTACGTCTAGGCTGCCAAGCACGCCTGGTAGGAAAAGGAAGAATCGAATGCCTGTTTCATCTGGATACCGACGAAGCAGGCTACCAGATACAGCTTGGTCGATGAGCTTTCGATCTCGCGAACCGGAGTTGACAGCCTGAATCAGGCCGATATCGGGGAAATCGGCAAGTTCAGGATGCAGAAAGCAAGTCGGATTGCTACGGTCCTTCCAGAGCCAGTGATAGAAGGTATCGGTTACGAAGAAGGGATGCATCTGATGAAGATGATACGGGCGAAAGAGAGCTTCGAGCTCCGGACAGAGATTATCGAAGTTCAACGTTGAAGGGATCCACATGCGGAGCAGAATGTCGCTGCCCCCATATATCTCGTATCTACGATAACTGGAAATTCTACTCTGTCGCAAATAGTCGTCCAAGGTGGAAACTATTTGGTCCTGATCGTAGGTCGGAGTAAAGGACAAGCGAAAATAGCAGAGTGATTCACGAAGCCAGTGGCGGTGAACGTCGTCATGCCACACGTATCTGGGAATCTGACTCTTAGACTTCGCCATTGCTGCATTCCACTGGAGCAGGGTTAGATCCAAACCCTCGCTGGGAAGTAGCCGAAGAAGCGTCAGCGGGTGATGACCCACAGACAGTGATCCGGAGAGCTTCCCATAGGTGTCCTCGCGATCGGTGGCCAAGAGCAGTGTAGCTGATAGGCGGAATGAGGCAAGGCGGGATACGGGGTGTGTCGCAGCCCGATCCTCCTTTCATATCATCTCGCTACCGCACTTCATCCAATCGCTTCCACCGATACCAGTCCCGAAGCCCGAGCTCCTCAGCCCAAGCATCGATAGCCTGAACGTCACGGCGATAGCCAGGCTCCTCGACGGCAAGTAGACGCTCACGGACTCGACGATGCCTCCTGCATCGATGTCACCTATGCAGGTGACACCCTAGTAGCCGACAAACCGGCGATCCGGGTTGTGCGTCCCGAAAACGTCATCCGACGCCGGAATCGGGATCGCGAGCGGAGACCTTGGACACTCCAAAGTAGCGGACAACAGACAGTCGGGCATCGTGGCGGTGGAGACCGGCTGGTTCTTCGTCACAGCGCGCGGAGCGGCGGCATGGGAATGTCGATCGAGAGCGGGGTCAAGCGGCACATTGGTATGTGTTGTGGAGTCCGCCGAGGACAGGCGAACTCACGACGCGCCCTCCAACGAGAAAGCCTTCGGGAAATCACCGGCGCAACTGACCTTAATGCGCGCGGCGTATTGACAACATAATCCCGATTCTGGGACCTGTCAACACACCGGTCCGACACGAACGAACTAATCACAGCTAGGTAAGCCGCGAGCATACACCCACGGGAATCATTTCCGCATCCGACGTCACAGGCTCGAGAACATTGACTACTACTGAGATCGGGTGATAGACATCTTTTGGGTCAACGGCCAGGTTGCAAACTAACCTGTTGCCAAATCGGATCGGCCTCCGGGCTGAGCAACGGGAGGTCAGTATCCAGCGTCGCCGCGATCGAGCAACAGCTGGATGTAAGCTTTAGCGGGACTCGTTCGGGGTTCGAGTCCTCTGGCGGGCATATTCTGAAAAGATCCTCGTTGGGGCGTCAGTGGGGTCTTGTGTGATTCCGTGCGCTGTCGCTGAGGGCTAATCTGTGACTTGTGCCCCTTCTCCGATCCATGCTTCATCCCGAATCAACCTTCATCGCATTCGATGTCGCGAATCGGGTTCGCCGGTAGCCGAACGAGGTCGGACGCTAGCGCCAACATCAACCGATCCGAACAATCCGACAACCACGATTCTGCTGATACCATACGAGTCCAATGGCCAAGAAAAGACGCAAGAAGAAAGTGCCTGCGAAGCCGTCGAATAACGGACACGCCGAACTGATCCGTTCTCTGTGGGAGGCGGCCGTCGCCCTCCGTGGTTCGATCGAGCCCGCCGATTACAAGCGGTACGTGCTCCCACTAATCTTCCTCCG
>CBDUST010000165.1:0-9637 GCA_965369945.1 uncultured bacterium
GGGCGATTGTTGCCTCGCACCCCCATCGCGACCATACCAACAGCCACTCCGGCCTTGTCGGTGCGGTCAACTTCGCGCCGGGCGCACTCTATTTCGATAACGGTATCCCCGCGGCGACCGCGAACTTTCAGCGGATCAAGGACGACCACCGGACCCTACCGTTTAAACGTGTCCCGGTCTTGCCGAGTCAACGGGACGATGCCAACCGAATCGTTCCGCGGTTCGGTGGGGCTGACGCGGAGGTCCACATGCTCCGATCCTCGACCAACTCTCAAACCCACTCCGGCCAGGTTTACTGGTCAGTGTTTGTGTTCCTGCGGCTTCGCGACGCCTGGATGCTTTTTACGGGCGACGTGATCACCAAGCTCTACCAGACTCGCACGACGCCGCGACTACAAGCGCTCAATCCGCGCACCCATTTCCTCCAACTGAGCCACCACGGCAACAAGACCGGCACATCACAGGATTTCGTCTCGGCGCTGCGACCGGCCATCGCTGCAGCCTCGACCGACGACGATCCGGGGCACGAGTTGGACCAGGAAGTGCGCGACCGTCTCTCGAACGTCAACTGCCGAGTTCTCGCGACCTTCGACACGAACCGCAGCGCGGCGAAGCGGGACATTATCGTCCGCACTGATGGGTTTATTTGGGGGGACGGAACCGGGGACGGCGTTCTGTTCGAGATGTTGGAGCGGCAACCAGCGCTTGGGTTGGGCGGGTAACGATCATGTGGCCTTCGACAAGCGATTACCTGGTGCGCTCGAGCTTCTTCCCGTTCACCGAGCCCTCGGCGGAAGTGGACATGAAGGCAAGATAAGGGCAAGGGAGTCTTCGGCGGATCCGTTCCGGCGCTGTCGATCCCGGTTCCAGGCAAGCGATAAAGCATTTGGGTTTCCGCGGGGAGAGCCTTACACTCGTGCTCGGAACGCTCGGCGGTGGAGGGGGGCGAAGATCAAATGGGGAATGTCGGACTTCTTGCTTGCCTACCCGAAAGCCGGCGGCGCGACTGCCGTATAAGCGAGGGCACCCCGACCGGCGAGGCACTTCTGAGGCGAGGGCATCCCGATGCGACTTACAGTTTTCACAGCGGCTTTGAGCCTGGGCGTTGCGACGGTCTGTGTGGCTCAGCCGCAAACAGGTGGAGCGGCTCGAGTGGTGGACCCGGCAGACTGGGTCGCCGATGTGGACGAACTCATCGACGCCATCGAGCGGACGCATCCGGACATGCACCGACTGCATGACGCTGCGCAGTGGCGGTTGGCGAGCGACGAACTCAAGAGGCAGCTGCCGGGGTACACGCCCCAGCAGGCTGTCTGGGCATTCCGCCGCTTGTTGGCGATGCTCGGCGACTCGCACACGTTCTTCCGTTCACCCCCGGACGTGCTGCCGAAAAGCTACCTGCCGCTCCTGTGCCGGGTCTACTCCGACGGGCTCTACGTCCAGACGGGGCATCGGCGATACGAGCGGGAACTCTTCGGGCGCCGGATCGTCGCCGTCGGCGGCCTCCCCGTTCCTGAACTCTACGACCGAGTTCGCCCCTACATCAGTGCCGACAACGAATGGTCGGCGATCGACCAATTCAAGCGCTTCATGCGCAGCGTCTCCCTGCTGCGACAGACGGGCGTAATCGCTGACGACGCTCGCGGAGTGGTGCTCACCGTTGAAGGAGACAACGGGCCAGATGACGTGTTCGTGGAGGCCACGGCGGATGTCTGGGTGACCGACGAATGGACCGACGTCGAGAACAAGGACAGACCGCAGCAGTTCAATCGCGGCCTGAACCGCAACTTCGGCTTCCGTTTTTTGGAGGAAAGCGGCACGCTACACCTAGCGTGTGAAAAGGTCCGAGACGAGGATGACGAGTCGTTCGGCGAGTTCACCGAGCGATTCTTGGCGGCACTCGACGAGAAGCAAGCGGCGGGCGAGCTGAACCGGGTGCTTATCGACGTGCGAGACAACAATGGCGGCAACGGTTACCTCTGGCAGCCACTCGTGCGCGGGCTCATCCAGCGGCCCGAAGTCGATCGTGAAGGCCGATTGTTCGTTGCCGTGAGTCGCGATACCTTCTCCGCGGCGTGGCTGTTGGTGGCAGAGCTCGAGCGGACGACCAACGCCATCCTGGTCGGCGAGCCCCTCCCTCACCGACCGAACTCCTTCGGCGATCCGGACTGGCTCGAGTTGCCGCGCTCCGGCATCCGCGTCAGGCTCTCGGCTCTCCACTGGCAGAACTCCGATCCGCGCGACGAGCGGATGACCATCGCGCCGGAACTGCTGGTGCTGGAGTCCTTCTCCAGTCTCTTCGATCGGCGCGACGCCATTCTGGAGGCGGTCATTGCGTACGAGAGCGGGACCGAGCTGCCTTGGCCCCAGCCAAACCAACGATGGATGTGGAAGTCCGGCGAGGCGTTCAGAAGCAGCGTTCCCGACGCCGGGTCGCTGCTTCGCGGCGAGCTCGGCAAAGCCACCTTAGTGCGCCGACTGTTGCCGTAGCTCCCGAGTCGACGAGCCCGAAGGCCAGGCGAGCGCCGACGAGAGCATGAGGATCGCGCGGCAGGATAGGGTCGGTAGGGCTGGGGACCTAGACGAACTTGGCATAGAATTGAGCCAGTTGGCGTCAGGCAGGCGATAGGCGCTGTGACCTGTGAACTGAAGCAGGTCGCCGATACTAGAGGAACAAGCAGCCGCGCGGTGCGTGTTAATTGTGTGGGTGTCGGGACGGAGAAACGGTGATGGTGAGACCGGGCAACATCACAGTTCTACTTCGGGAAGTCGAGGTCGGCCGAGCCGGCGCACTCGACGACTTGATGGACCTAGTGTACCGAGATTTGGAGCACATCGCTCTCAAACACCTGAGTCGGCGCTTCGGGCAACGCGCGAATGTCGTGTCGATGGAGCCGGCCGCGCTGGTCAATGAAACGTTCCTTCGGCTGATCAAACAGCGCAAGACGTATGACAACCGCGGGCAGTTCTTTGCCGTGGCGACCAAGGTGATGCTTCGGGTGCTGGTGGATTATCAGCGTCAGCGGCTTGCGGCAAGGCGAGACGGAGGGCGGAAGCGAATCACACTGTTTTTGGACGGTCGGCCGAGCCCCGTGCGCGGACCCGGCAAGGCGACACAGATCGAGATTGAGTGCTTGGTCAAGAGCCTTGAGCGATTGGAAACTCTGGATCAACGTCAAGCCGAGGTCGTGAAGATGCGTGTCGTGTGGGGGCTTGAGATCAAAGAGATTGCCAAAGCGCTGGGTATGTCGCCTTCGACGGTGAAGCGAGATTGGCGGTTCGCCAGAGCGTGGTTGATGGACGAGCAGTCGAAGATGCAGCAAGAGTCGTCGGGCGCAGGTGCAGCGAGTCCGTGATCGATCGCTGGAGAAATCGGGTTTTTGGTGACCCTCGGAGCTGGGGCATGCCGCGTGTTTGATGAACGCAACGAGCACGGCTGCTAGAGTGGAGATCAAGTCCGGGGGCGGGCGGCGCAGTGGGAGGTCGTGCATGGATTCGGCAGGATTCCAAAGAGCGCGGGAACTATTCGACGCGGCATTGGAGCGTCCGAAAGATGATCGTCAAGCGTTCCTCGCCGATTCCTGCGGCTCGAATCAGGAACTGCTGGAACAGGTAGGACGGTTGCTTGGTTACACTGAGCAGGAATCGGGTCCACTCAGCCCGGGCGAGAAGGCAGAGGCATCGGTGAAGACGCCGAATCCTGATCGAACGCCGACTCCGTCATCGCATCCGAGCGTCTCGGTTGGAACGCTTGCACCGGATTTTGATCTTCCATGCGTTTCGATGGATGCGACCGGTCCGACCCGCTTGTCATTGTCGAGTTTTCGCGGGCGATGGTTGGTGTTGGTGTTTTATCCGCGCGATTTCTCATTGGTGTGTCCGACCGAGCTGACGGCCCTGAGCAATCGGACAGAAGAGTTTGGGCAGTGCGGGGCGGACATCCTCGGGGTCAGTGTCGATTCGATCGAATCGCATGAACGGTGGCTGAGAACGCCCACCGCTCACCGGGGGGTTGACGGGCTGAATTTCCCACTGGCCAGCGACGAGGATGGAGTGGTGTCCCGGGCCTACGGCGTGTACCTCGAGCCGCAACACGTTTCTCTGCGCGGGTTGTTTCTCATCGATCCCAACGGTGTTTTGCAGTATCAGGCTGTGCACAATCTGAGCGTCGGCCGGCGATCAGATGACATCCTGCGCGTCCTGTCAGCGCTGCAGACGGGGGGTCTGTGCGCCGAGGATTGGACGCCGGGGATGGCGGCGGTCGATCCGGTGTGCGTGCTGTGCCCGGGCAACATGGTTTCGCACTATCGAATCGAAGAATGTGTGGGGGTGGGCGCGTTTGGGTCCGTCTTTCGAGCGCAAGACACGACACTCAAGCGAACAGTGGCGCTGAAGGTATTCAATCCGGATAATCCCTTATCAGTCGGCGCCGTGCTGGACGAGGCTCGTGCGGCGGCGGCCTTGAACCACACGAACGTTTGCACGATCTTTGCCGTTGACGACAGTGAGGGAGTTCCGTTCATCGCGATGGAGTATGTGCGCGGTCAATTGCTGAGTGAACTGATCGATGCGGGACCCGTGCCGGTTCAGAAGACCGCGAACATCGGCCGCCAGATAGCGCTGGGAATGGCCGCGGCCCATGCCATGGGAATCTCCCACGGCGACCTCAAGCCGGCCAACGTCATCGTGCGCGACGACGAAGTGGTGAAGATTCTTGACTTCGGTCTTGCCCGTTTGGGTGAGGGTTCACTGGACACCCGGGCCTCGGCCACCATCAAGGTGGGCAAGACAGGCCGGCTTCGAGGAACGCCGGCTTACATGTCACCGGAGCAGGCAGCGGGCGGCCGGGCCACGCGAAAGAGCGACGTGTTCGCACTCGGCGTCATGCTTTATGAGTTGGTGACCGGCGAGGATCTATTCTCGGGGGCGACGATCCCCCAGATTCTCAGTCAGATCCAAGCTGTCGATCCTGAGCAGTTTGCTGCTGAGATGCCGGAGCCGTTCGACTCGGTTGTCGGCAAAGCGCTGGTACGCAACGCCGGTGATCGTGATCTGACGATGCAGGAAATCGCGGATGCGCTGGCGTAGCCGGGTGGGCGTGACATGTTGGGGCAAGCCAATCGCGATGTGGAAGATCGTCGTGGATTTGAGGGGTGCAACGACTTGCACAGGAGACAGCTAAGATGACCAGAGCACTCAAAGAGCAACCGACAGAAGCGCGATATACCCGCGCGGCGACCCTTGATGAAGTGCGGGCCACCGGTAGCAAGGTCGTGCATGTCGACGGGAACACGATCGTGCTGTTTTGGCACCAAGACAGCATCTATGCTGTGGACAACCGCTGTCCGCACATGGGCTTCCCTTTGGATAAAGGCAGCGTAAGGGATTGCATCTTGACGTGCCATTGGCACCACGCGCGGTTTGACCTCGCCAGTGGGGGGACGTTCGACCCCTGGGCGGACGATGTACGCGTCTTCCCAATTCAGATCCGTGATGGCGAGGTATGGGTGGATGTCTCACCACTCAGCGATCCGAGCGGACATCACCGGCAGCGCGTGCGCGAGGGATTGGAGCGCAACCTTCCGCTCGTGATCGCCAAGGCGGTCATTGGGCTCCTTGATCGAGGCGAAGATGCGGTTGAACCGTTCCGCATCGGGCTCGAGTTCGGCGCACGGCAGCGCGAGGCGGGTTGGGGTCAAGGGCTGACGATTCTCACCTGCATGATGAATCTGCTTCCTCGCCTGGACGCCAAGGACCGACCACGAGCGCTGTATCAAGGTTTGTGCGCGGTCGCGTTGGAGTGCCAGGGCGAGCCGCCGCGGTTCGATCTGCGCCCGCTACCGGATTCAACCACGGATCTGCCAACGCTGAAGCGCTGGTTTCGCCGGTTCATCGAGGTTCGCGACGCCGATGGCGCTGAGCGTTGCATCGTTTCGGCCGTGCGGGCCGGCGCTAATCACCGGCAGATGGCGGACATGCTCTTCGCCGCCGCCACCGATCACCGGTACATCCAGATCGGACATGTCTTGGACTTCACCAACAAGGCGTTGGAAGCGCTCGACATCGCGGGATGGGAACTCGCAGAGCCGGTACTGGCGAGTTTGGCCCGCGGATATGCCGTGGCTGACCGGATGGAGGAGTCCAGCGCCTGGCGTCATCCGGTGGACCTGATCCCGATCGTGGACCGTGCCTTTGGCGAGGTTTCAACCGCTCTGCAAAGCGGCCGGCCCCGGCGTGGAACATACGATGGATCAGATGCTCTACTGGCGGTGCTCTTGGGCGATGATCCGCAGGAAATTGCCGATGCACTGTTGAGAGCGCTGACCGAAGGTTGCGCCGAAGACGAAGTGGCCGGCGTCGTCGCGTATGCTGCGGCGCTTCGGATCGCGCAGTTCCACACCAGCAATGAGTTTGGAGATTGGGACACGGCGCTTCACACGTTCTCGTTCGCCAACGCCGTGCATCACGGTTTGCACCGATCGCCGTCCCCGGAACTTCTGCGCGGCGTCTTCGATGCGGCCATGAGCGTCTACCTCGATCGCTTCCTGAACGTCCCGGCGGTGCGCCTACCCGAGCCGAGCGCGACACCCACCGACCGTGATCGGCAAACAATCCTGGCCCAGCTACCCGCTCTGCTCGATCGACAACAGCAGGTGAACGAGTCGGGCGCGACGGTGGCCGAGTACCTGGGCGATGGGGCCAACCCAGCACAACTCCTGGCGTTGTTGGGAGAACTGCTGCTGCGCGAAGACCGCGATTTTCACACCATCCAAACGGTCGAGGCGGCCTTTGCCCAATACCAATTGCTCCAAGATACGAGGGCTGGGACCCACGTTCTGGTAGCCGCAGCACGGTATCTGGCTGCGCATGCGCCGACCGTCCGGGCTCAGGGGCAAACCTACCTCATCGCGCAGCGCCTTCACCGGGGCGAGCGGGTGTATGAGGGAGCCTAGGTCGTTGGTGCGAGCGACGTAGCCACCCTGCTCGCCAACTGGGGGCCGTGTAAGTGAGGAGGAGGCACTTGGCCGGGCAAAAGAGGCGGACGGGGCCGGCCTGTCACTGTCGAGTCCGGTCACAAGCAAGCGATTGCAACTTGGGTTTCAGTGGGGGGAGCGTTACACTCGTGCCCGGAACGCTCGGCGGTGGAGCCGGGCGAGGCATGGAAGGCCCCCGCCAGCAGCGGAACATCGCCCTGATCAATCGTGTTAAAGCATCGACTCATCACTGGACCGATCCTTGTGATCCTTTTGCTGGGGATCGTGTGGGTGGACAATTGGCTGGACGGTGTCGAACTCGCCGGTGTGTGGAGAGATTTATTTGCCCAGAAGCAACATCCGCCGCGCGGACTGGTGTTGTTCGGCTTGGCGCTCATCATCGCTCCACTGGCGGCGCGCGAACTGTCAGGCATCTTCCGAGCCAACGGCATCGCGTCGCGCACCTGGTTGACGAGCCTTGCCGCGATCACGGGACTCGTGCTCAGCTATAGCATTCCCACACAGACCGAAACAACGTCGGGCACGCAAACAATCACAGCGATTGCGATTCTCTCCACCGGGATGATCGTGGTGTTCGTCATGTCGCTGGTCACGTTCAGCCACGGACGCAATGTTCAAGGCGTGATTGCGGCAGCCGGCGCTGTGGTGTTCGCGATGGTGTACCTCGGGCTGATGATGGGGTTCTTTTTGGCGCTTCGTCGGGACCATTCGGCATGGCTGATCGTTGGCGTGATTATGGTCACCAAAGCGTGCGACTCCGGCGCCTATTTCACTGGACGGGCGATCGGTCGGCACAAGATGATCCCCTGGCTCAGCCCCGGCAAGACGTGGGAAGGATTAGCCGGCGGTGTGGTGACGGCGAGCGTGCTTGGATTGTTACTGGCCCTGGCGAGTGGGTGGCTCCCGGATCGCGCCGATCATTTGCCGTGGTGGCTTGGGGTTGTGGCGGGCGTACTGTTCGCCGTTTTCGGGCAATTCGGCGACCTGGCGATGAGTCTATTTAAGCGCGACGCAGGGCTGAAGGACTCGTCGACGATCCTTCCAGGACTCGGCGGGGTGCTGGATGTGTTGGATTCACCGTTGATGGTGGCCCCGATCGCGTACTGGCTTTTCGCGGTGTTCCCGGGGCCCAGCATCGGGTCGATCAACTAGCCAAATAGCGAAACCCAGGCGCGACATCGCTTTACGCGCCTCTCCTTGGTACACTTGCGCGGGAGTTGGTCGGAATCGCCTATGACCCTGACTGAAAATTTACTCTCCCTTTTTCGCCTGGAGCGGCAGGTGCGGGGCCTGCGTAGCCGCCTGGCCTCCGCTGAGCGCTATCTCCAGGCCCAGGACCGGCAGATTGAGGGGCTCAAGACTCAGAAGGATGAGCTCGAGCAGCGCCGGCTTCAGCTCCAAGCCACGATCGCCAACCTCGAGACTGAAGGCGCGGTCATCGATGAGCGGACGGAGAAGCTGCGCGACGAACTGAACAGCGCCTCCACCAACAAGCAGTACACCGCAGTCCTGACCGAACTGAACACGGTGAAGCTGGCGCGCAGCGAAATCGATGACCGCATACTTGAGGATATGGAACAGATCGATCGCATCGACGAGCAGATTGGCCTGGTGGAAACGCAAGTCGTCGAGCGCGGCAAGGTCAGGGTGGTCGCCCAGGCCAAGCTGACCGAACGCCAAGCCGACGTCGGCCAACGGCTCGCTGAGTTGGAGACCGAGCACGATGAGGCTTCGGCGATAATTCCCGGCAGCGATCTGACCGCCTTCAGCCAATTGGCTGAAATCTATGATGGCGAAGTGATGGCACAGATCGAAGAGATCGATCGCCGTCACCGCGAATACGCCTGCGGAGCCTGCAACATGCACCTGCCCTTTGAGTCGGTGTCGCTGCTGTTGGGAGCAACGCAAACGCTGGTGAAGTGCAGCGCGTGCGGGCGAATCCTCTACTTGCAGGACGAACTGAAGGGCACATTCGCCAAGAAATGAGATTCCCAGGGTCGATGAATTCAAGGCCGAGCGGTACCAGTGCGCCGCCAGAGATGCTGAAGATCATTGGACTTCAGAACCGGGCCTATTTCGCATCTGGGAAGAGTGCCTGTTGGTTCGGCAAATCCCGCGGCCGTGACTGCAAATCGCTCAGCTCATCAGCGAAATCGCCGAGCGTTCGGAATTCCAGGTGCTCGCTGGCGAAACGGATATACGCGATCTCATCGAGTACTCGGAGCCTCAGCGCAACGCGCCGCCCCACTTCAGAGCTGGGAATCTCGCGATCGAATTCTCGATGCACTTCGTCCTCGACCTCCCGCACCAACCGAATTTTGAGATCCTCTGGAATCGCTCGTTTGCCGCACGCGGCCTGGATGCCGGCAAGGATCTTCCCGCCGTCGAAGGTGACCCGGGTGCCGTCTTTCTTCACGACCACCAAGCGAGCGGTTTTCTCGATCCGTTCGTAGCTGGTGTACCGGCGGGAACAACCCAGACATTCGCGGCGGCGACGGATGGCTAATCCGCCCTCGGAGGCACGGCTGTCGATGACCTTGTCGTTATCCTCACCGCAATAGGGGCAGATCACGAGCGGCTCCTTTACACCCAATATGTGGGTGTCTATCTACCCCGGCGGCGATGATAATACTTTCCTGACA
>CBDUST010000166.1:0-9636 GCA_965369945.1 uncultured bacterium
CGTGCAGATGTCACGCCATGATGAGTCGCACGGGCAGGATGCCCGTGCCACCGGATCTTCGCACGGGTGAGGTTCCGGGTGAATCGGGATCTCGGACGTGAAAAACCGCACGGGCGGGACGCGCATGCCGCCGGAGTCGACCCGATGGGCCCGTTGGAACCCGCGAATCTATTGTGGCATTGGACGACCAATGCACGCAGCCGCTACGTCTTCATTGAAACTGCTCTAGCCGGGTCTCACAAGCGGTCGTTTGCTCCACAGCCGTGGCATTCAGAACGAGCACCGCGTACTTTAACCCAAAACATCGTAAAATAAACTTGTCATAAAGTCAAATAAACTGTACAGTCATCGACATGAGGCCACGGCACGACATCCGGAATCTCGTGCGACGGCATCGGCTGATGGGCGGCATGACCCAGCAGGAGCTGGCTGATCGCCTGGGAGTGACGCGCCAGACCATCCTGTCCATCGAGAAGAGCAAGTACACCCCTTCGGTGGCTCTGGCCCTGTGCCTCGCTGAGGTTTTCGATGTCAGCGTCGAGACCCTCTTCCAATTGAACAAAGGTGAGAACAATGTCTGAGCTGGCAACTCGAAAGCGATGGCGTCCTACGCGAACAAACCTGGTGGCAGGCGGGATGGTGATTGCCGGTCTTGCGCTTCCAAGCTTCACGAACCTGAGCCAGTGGTTCCTCTTGTTGGCCGCCTTGGGGACATTCGGGCCGGGCATCCTCCGCGAGGTTGGTTGGCTTCGCGACAAGGACGAGTTCCAGCGGCAGGCCGCACATCGCGCCGGCTACCACGCTTTCCTGATAGTCGGGCTGGTGGCCTTTGTCCTTGTCGCCTTCTTCCATTCTGGCGAGCGCACGATAAAGGATCCTCAGGAACTTGCCACACTCCTCCTGGCGCTTCTCTGGTTCACATGGTTCTTCAGCTCGCTTTTGGCTTACTGGGGAGCGCAGAAGACCACTACCCGAATTCTCATCGCCTTCGGTTCCGTCTGGCTCGTCTTTACCATCGCTGGCAATGTGGGCTCGGAGTGGTCGGGGTGGCTTGCCTTGCTCTTGCACCCACTGCTCGCCTCGCCATTCTTCGTCCTGGCTTGGCTCTCCACCCGCTGGCCGCGCGTCGCCGGAATCCTCCTGTTGACCGTATCAGTACTCTTCTTCCTGTTGGTCTTCATGCGAGTCTTCGCGAGGACGGACGGCCCGGGACTGATCAACAGCAGCGTCACGTTCATTTTCTTTGTCGGCCCGCTCCTCGCCAGCGGCGTCGCGCTTCTCTGCACGGGGAAGAAAAGGGGGTGCCCGGAGGATGTGGAAGAGGTGCCGATGACCAGGAAGTGATAGCCATGATCTTCCGGCAGGGAAATAAATCCCTGCCCGATTCAATAGGAGTTACAACGATGAAAAAGGAAAGAATCTTAATCTGCTGCACCATCGCAATGCTGCTCACGGCGATGGGCTTCATCATCCCCACGGCCCAGGGAACTGGTGCCGCTACCCAAGAGAAAACAGAAGTACTGCGCGTAGGCATCTTCGACTCGCGTGGCGTAGCCTTGGCCTACGGCCGATCGGCCCGGCCGGACTGCCTGCTGGCCAAGGTGGCCGAGCTGAGGAAGGAGCACGAGCAGGCAAAAAAGGACGGTGATGAAGAACGGATGAAGGAACTGGAGATGGAACCGCCGGCACTGCAGGAGCAGATCCACAAGCAGGTATTCAGCGGAGCATCCATAGACAACATTCTGGCACTCATCAAAGATGATCTGTCGAAAGTGGCAGAGGCAGCAAATGTGAAGTTGATCGTCAGCGGCGTGCTGCACAGCGGCCCCGGTGTCGAATTGGTGGACATCACGAAGGAAATGTGCGCACCGTTCGAGCCCGATGATGAGACACAGAAAATTATCAAGGTCATCCTGGACCAGCCACTGGTGGACGAATCGGATCTGTCACACGATCACTGAACGCCTCGCGCGTGGCAAACGAGTCCATGCCCCATCCAGAAGGAGGCCAGATGATCAGGGAATCACCAGCTTGGTTTGCTGCCGATCCAGCCCGCTAGCCCCGGTGTACCGTGAGCGCTGCGGCGACGCGGCGGCCAGGATCATCAGACGAGCCGATGTAGAACTTACTAACACTGTTTTCCAAGATATATGTCCAGAATCGCGATCCGTCGTGTGCCAAACTCTCGAGCTGGACTCCCCGACATGCCAAGACAGGCTCCGCGCCCAACAATCTCACAGGAGGAATCCAAGGAATGAGGAGGTCTCTTCTGCGTCCATTTGCCATCGGCCTCATCGCCGTTCCTTCCGCGTTGTTCGGCTTTACTCAGCGGGCCCACGCGCAATGACCGGGGTGAGCGAACCCGCTTCTCTCCGGTTCGGAGAGCACCACTGGCGGAGGTTCGATCTACGACAAACCCATGCTCAAGGGTGGGTTTCGGCTTGACCTGAATTGGCAGTATCACAATCTGTCACGGCTCGTTCATAGTGACGACTATGTCAGTTTCGCCCAGCTCACGGAGCGCAGTTCCGAGGCGGCCGAGCACGGTAATGCGGAGTTTCGCGCGTCTCGAATGGACACGATCGCACGGTATGCGCTGACCGATCTCACGGAAATCTCGCTTGCCCTCCCGTACCAGCGCATCACGCTTCAGGTTGATGAAGACGACGAGCACCACCGAGATGAGACGGTCGATGGATTGGGCGATATTCGTCTGGGCGTGAAGCACTTCTTGGCGTTCGAGGAGGTGTATCAAGTATCGCTCGTCGGGGGTCTGAGCCTGCCCAGCGGACGTTTGAACAAGGTGACGGCGGCCTCGTATCTCGGTCATGATGAAGCAGATGAGATCGGCGTGACTGTCCCAACACACAGTCATTTGCAGTTGGGAACCGGCACCGTCGATCCGTTTCTCGGGGTGGAGGCGGTGCTGCGACTCGATGAGCACTGGATGTTCCTGGGAAGCGCGAACGCAACGATTCCACTGTACGAAAACCGCTTTGACTACCGAACGGCCGCGAGTGCGACGTTCACAGTCGGGCCCGCCGTCAGAGTCGGCGACACGCGCCTGATCCTCGGCCTTTTCGCCGAGACATTCTGGTCGGGACGCGACCGGTTCGATGGAGCTGATGTTGTCGGACCAGCGGGTGTGTTCGACGGATCGTTCGGCGTCCCGAATACTGGCCGCCTTGAGATCGCTATTCGCCCGACGCTAACGTGGGGTATCAATGAGCACCTGACGCTCAATCTGGGCAGTCGAATACCTCTTTACACGCGCATTCGCCAGAGCGCTGACGCGAGCGATGTGCAACTGACCGAGAACTTTGGGCTCTTCGTAGGCCTGTCGTACAACTTCTAAACGGCAGCGGCGCAACCTCTACCTTTACGGCAGCCCAAACCACCTGCCATTCGATGCGTTTGATTACACAAAGTTCGGTGGCATCCTGTCTACGCCTACCGGAGGGATGAGCCGTCTGCATGCGTGGGCCCCGGGCGCTTAGACCCAATGACGCCAGTAACGTCAAAGGGGCTCTCTACCCGGTGTCGAGCTTCGTGTGAACGAGGCTGGCGATGTCAGAGATCGTGTTCAGATTGCCGAAGTCGGCCTCGTGCGCCTTGATCTGGATGTTGAAGGTGTCCTCGAGAAACGACACGAGCTTCAACGTCCCGATCGAATCGAGCACGCCACCGGTGATGAGCGGCGTGACGTCGTTCAACTCGTCGGGGCTCTCCCCGGGGAGAAACTCGTCGAGTATGAACTTCTTGACCTTGCCCTTGATTTCCTCCATCGCTGACTCCGTTTCCTGGATCGTACTACCGATCGGCCGTGACGTCGATGGCAGGAGATTGTTGAACGTGACCCCTAGCAGTGCGCATCAATCGTTTGACTGTTGACGGTCCGGGGGCTCCTTCGAGGGAGTCTCGCGCGGCCAGATCGAGTCCCCAAGCTGCACCTGAAGTAACTCATAGAGTTCGTCGGCGAGCAGTCGGTGCGCCTCGGCGTTGGGATGACGGTCCGATGGAAGCACCCACAGCGTCGAAACATCCTCAACGCCATCGTAGGCCCTGGACATATCCAGAACGGTGAAGCCTGCGCTGCTGGCCAGGTTCATTTGCTGAAGTACGTCCGACTGGCTCGCGATGGGAACGCCCGGCTTGGAAAAGACGACGACAAAGAGGCGGATTCCACGCTCGCGGCATCGCTCGGCGATCCGGGCATAGAACCATTCGATCACGTCGGGCCCATACTCCAACAGCCGATACGCCGCCAAGCCGGACGCCATACCCACTTCTACGCCGGCCTTGTCCGCAATCCCCTGGAGGTACTCGTGCGGCATCTCCTCACCGCGGATCGAGGCTCTGGCGATGTCCCGCACCGCATACTCAAACTCGTTGTGGGCCTCGTAGATGACCGCATCGGGCTCAAAGTCCAAGACCCGCTGCTCCAGAGCCGCGAGCTTGGCCAGGGGCCCGGAGCCTGCGACCGCGAAGTTCAGGATCTGGTACTGGCGGTACGGCCCCTCCATTTCCGGCTGATTTATCCGGGCCTCGAGCAGGGCTTCGTAGGTCTCATTGTCCTCCACGCCATGACCCATGGTGTTTGAGGCGCCGATGAGGGCGATGCGGTAGGTGTCCGGGGGTTTGGAGAGCTCGTAGTCGCGGTCGCGCATGCCCCATCGATTGGTGGTCAGCGTCGCGCCTTTGTATTGAACCTGCTGGGAAGGCTTCAGCTCCCTAGAGTAGGAATCGTTTGCCTCAACGAGGGGCAACTTGGCCTGACGCCGCCAGCCCGCGGGCTCCTTCGCGAAAAGCTCCATGAGCTGCATGTTGTAGCGCGTGACGTCCGTCAGATCCTCGTAGTAACCCCGCTCCAGCATCTCCGAATCGCGGCGGTTGAGCTGCTTGTCCTTGCTCAGGGCGTTGACGGCGGCATCCACTCGCGAGCCGAATTGCTCTCGCACCGCCGGTTGGGACAAGGCGACCATGGCCGTGCAGACTGCACCGACGGTGGCCGCGGACCGCCAGAATGTGGTCGGTTCGGTTTTCGCGGAGCCGACCTGCGCGGATCGCTCGGTCCACTCCCGAGTGGTTCGGCCGAATAGCACAGCCCCCACCCCGATGGCGGCGAGGACAGCGCCGATGAACAACACGTCCTCGGCAGGGAAATTCGCGACCTTGCTCGCCAGGCCCTTCCATTCCGCAAAGGACTCCGACGACCAGATCGACCAGATCACGCAGATCACTACGAGCGTTCCGATCGTCCGCAGGGCCCGCCCGATCTCCACCCGCACGCCCCGGGTCGGCTTCTTGGATGACTGCCGCTTGGATCGCAGCTCAAAGAGGAGGTTCACGATCACGAGACCGCCCAACACCCCCCAGAAGACGAGGTCCAGAAGGGTGATCGGAAAAGTGCCGCGTATCCAGTACCACTGATAGGAGTGGAGCAGCCACGTGGCGATGAACGCAACGATCGTCGAGATCACCATGGCCTTGGTCGTTCCCAACCCGCGGAGCCGGAAATACAGCGGGTAGAAGAACAACTTCATGATGAAGTCTTTCCAGTAGATGTTGATCCGCCGCCAGAAGTCCGTGAAGCTCGACGACAGCAGGAAGAGATGGTGCGTCTCGGGCAAGTTGAACCCGAAGAGGTGCAGCATACCGACGATGATGTGGAAGGTGCCCGAGACGAACAGGTAAAGCAGATACGTCCCGAACATGAACCGGAAGAAGTCGCCGGCGCTGGCGATGTCCGCCGGGTGAATCAGTGCGACGTGATACACCAGGCGGTAAACCACGAGCTGCACGACGCCGCGCAGGATCCATTTGATCCCCACTTGGTAGATCCGAAAGGCATCGTCGTTGTAGTAGGTGAGGCAGAACGTCTTGTAGTCGACCACGGGGAACAGGGGGAAGCAGACGTTGGGCACCATGAAAAAGTACGCGCCCGCCCGCCACAGGCTGAACGGGGCAGCCTTGTGCCGCAGGTCGTAGAGGTAGATGAGCAGGCGGAACATGAACATCGAGCCCAGAATCGGCCACACCGCCAACAACTCGGGGCCAGACAGCCAAGCTGCTCTGACCGCGACGATGAGCGACCCCATGACGATGAGCAGCGCCACCCGCACGCCGAACTTGACCGGCAGATGGCACACTCCGATCAGGCACGACCCCAGGCCCACCAGCCACACGGTGTTGGTCGCCCCCAGCGTGACGGCGCAGGCGGCGACGGAAAGGAAAACGAAGAAAGGCAGCCGCATCGCCATCGGCAGGAGATGATGGACCACGAACCCCACGAGCACCAGGACCGCCACCTGCCGAAACGCAGCGGAATAGATCTCCCACGTCCACATCACCAGAACAACAAGCGCAAGCTGCGCGACGATGACCCCGAAGTGCCCCGCGTCGTCCCATCGCAACTTGGCCAGGCGCACCGCCACCGATGGGGACGGCGCCGCCATTTCCAAACTTCCAGCCTCTGGGCGTGTGTCCGACTGCATTCTCTGACCTATCGACCTGCTAGTGGTCTACGTTGAGATGATGAGCACCTGGAGGCTCACCAGATCGCGCCGCTTGGGGGTTCGACGCTTCTCATTCTTACGGCTTGTGTCCCACGATGAGCGAGTTGACGTTGTAGAAGGACATCCGCACCCGCTCGATGTCGACGAAACCGGCCCGCTCAAGCCAGGGGATGGTCTCCGCCATCGAGTAGGCCTTGCCCCCCTGATAGATCAACAGCATGAGCAGGTTGTGCAGCGCCGGCCATTCCGGACCGCTGTTGTCGTCGTTCAGAAACATCGCCTGCACGACGATGCGACCGCCGGAACGCAGGGCGCGGAACGCCTTTTCCGCGATCATGATTCCCGTCTTGGCATCCTCCTGGTGGAGCATGTCGGAGAGGAACGCCACGTCGTAGTCGCTGCCGAACTCGTCATCGTGGTAGTTGCCGGCCTCCAGCTTCACGCGATCCGCGAGACCGGCCGCATCCACGTACGTCTTGGAGATCTTCAGAACGTCGGGCAGATCGAAGTTCGTGCAGGTGAGCAACGGGTACCGCTGCGCGAACATGATCGAGTAGGTTCCCGGCCCTCCCCCGACGTCGATCAGCGACTTGCATCCCTCCAGGTCGAGGTGGTTGAGCACGTCGGTGCCGCGGTAATGGGCGTAGTCGTGCATGCCGCGGATGAAGTCCTGCGTGTACTCCTCGTTCTCACCCAGGTGAAGCGCGGGATCTTCGACGTTCTTGCCCGTGCGAACGGCCTCTTCCAGATTCAACCAGGCTCGCGACCACTGCGCCATGAGGCGAATCCAGTTGCCGATGTATCCATGCTGGCCGGAGACGAGCGTGCGCGCGACGTTCGGGGCGTTGTCGTACCGGTCGTCCTCGCGTTGGAGGTAACCGCAGCCATGAGCGGCAATGACGAGACGTTCCAGTGATCGCTTGGGGCAGTTCAGTGCCGTGCAGAGCTCGTCGATCGTTTTGGGTCCCTTGCCCAGACACTCGAAAAGGTCCAGACGAACGCAGACGCTCAGGACCTGGGCGCTCCATGCGCTGACTGACTTGCCGACGATGTCAACGATGTCCCGGATGGAATCGAAGTCGATCGCCTCGGCGTCGTAGAGGGCTTCGGTCTCGGTCATGTGATGAATCCGTATGCCTGATGTGGATCTAGAGTGTTGCGGGGCCGCCGACCGCACCGATCCTTCTGTGATCCGGGCGGTTGATGGCTTGTGTACCGAAGCGGCCTGCCTCACACGGTTTGGCCGGCCCCGATCAGGCTATGGTAGTCCATTTTGCCCGTAGAAGTTCGCGGCAATCTGTCCAGAAAGACAAATCGGTCGGGGATCATGTACGACGGCAATTCGCCCATGCTGTACCGCTTCATCGCGATGATCGACCCCTTTTGGCCGTCCTTCATGCTGAGAAAGGCCGTGATGGTCACGCCCTCGTCGTCCTCGGTGGACACGGCGGCGGCTTCGTGGACGGTCGGGTGGCGATACAGCGCCGCCTCGATCTCACCCAGCTCGATCCGATAACCGCGCCGCTTGACCATCCGGTCCCGCCGCCCGACGAAGAGATAGTTGCCCTCGGCATCGGTGGACACGACGTCGCCGGTGCAGTACCACCGCTCGCCGGACGAGTCGGTGTAGATCGAGCGTTCGGTCAGCTCCGGCTGGTTCCAATACCCCTTCATCACCGGTCCGGACGCGTGGATGTAGAGGACTCCCTCGTCGCTGCCCGACACCTCGCGATGGTCCCCGTCGAGCACTAGCGCCTTGACGTTGCTGCACGGCACGCCGATAGGGTACGGCGTCTGGCGGCTCTCCTCGATCTCCTCCGGAATGCGATAGAAGGTGCAGACGTTGGTCTCGGTCGGACCGTAGAGGTTCAGGTACGACCGGCCGGGCCACTTCTGAACCAACGCCCGCAGGTGCTTGACGGGAAAGACCTCCCCGGCGAAGACAACGGTGTGCAAGGCGTCGTAGTCGTGCTCCTCGAGCCGCCCGTACTGCGGCAAAAGCGAGAGGATGGACGGCACGGAGTACCACACCGAGATCCGCTTCTCGGCAATGAAGGGGGCCAGCCGCATGGGCTCCTTACCCAGGTCCTCTCCGATGATCACGATAGCGGCGCCCACCGTGAACGGGACGTACAGGTCGAAAATCGACAGATCGAAATGGAACGGGGCGTGGCTACTGAAGCGATCGGCCGGCTTCGGCTGAAGAGTCTCGGCGGACCAGCGGACAAAGCTCATCGCGCTGTGGTGCGTGTGCATGACCCCTTTGGGCTTTCCGGTGGAGCCGGAGGTGTACAGGATGTA
Source organism: uncultured bacterium (assembly GCA_965369945.1). GTDB lineage: Bacteria > Planctomycetota > Phycisphaerae > Phycisphaerales > SM1A02 > JADFNO01. Next base: position 8,817 of record CBDUST010000166.1, read on the forward strand.
CGCCAAGTCGTCCTCGGTCGATCCGTCACAGCCGCCCCACTCGTCGGAGCATGAATCCATCCATGGCGCGCCGACGCAATCAGTCTGGTCCGGGAATATCAGGAGCTCTGCTTCGCCGCCTTTGAGCCCCGCGGCGCTGGCTTCGTCGATGCAGATGGCGCGCGTCTGGCAGTCCTCGAAGATGTACTGATTGCGCTCGATCGGCGAGGCGAAGTCGGTGGGGACATAGGCGCACCCGGTCTTGAGGATCCCCTGGATACAGGCCACGGACGCGAGGCCCTTGGGCAGGCATACGCCGACTCGATCACCCCGTCGCACGCCGATCTCGTGGAGCCGGTGGGCGATTTGGGCGGCGGCCGCGTTGAGCGCCCCGTAGGTCATGCTGCGGCCGGCGTCGTCCTCGATCGCCGTGGCGGACGCGTCGCGCTGTGCTTGCTGCTCCAACAACTCCCACAGCCGTGTCGCGTTGAATCCAGTCGTCATGGTGTCTCCATTGGCAGCCCGGTCCTGCCCAGCCGCTCGTCGTCTTCAGTTGAAACGACTAACCACCAAGATAACAATCCCAACCGCCGAACGGGGCAGGAACCGACCGCTTTTTTGGCCAGTGCCCGTTCGCTAGCCGCAGCGCTCCGTCGGGTTGCCCGGCAAGAGTGGGACGCCAGCTTGTCCTGGGCTAGAGCAGTTTCATTGAACACGTAGTGGCTGCGCGCTAGTCATCTAGCGCCACGATGAAGTTGCCGGTCTCAACGGGTCGATCGGCACAACTCCGGTGGCACGGGCATCCTGCCCGTGCAGATGTCATGCCATGATAAGTCGCACG
>CBDUST010000167.1:0-9619 GCA_965369945.1 uncultured bacterium
CAGAGGGTGGTGAAGCTGTTCTCGAGGGCAGGCATTGAGATGAGAGCGGGCAGCTGATCGAGCAGGACGATCGCCTCCCCGAACTCCCGGATCTCCCTCAGGATCACGTCCGTCACCGCTTCCGCTCCAGTGAGTTCCTGCTTCTTCTTAAGCAGGACATGGTGGGCTTCCTCGACGAGAATCACGTGCTTAAGCTGCTCTCGCCCCGGTTCGTGCATGCGGTGGTGGTGGATCCAGAGGAGCAGGCTCTCGATCAGAAACGTCTTGTCCGAGTTTGTCAAGGCGTCCAGCTCAAGGACGGCCTCCTGTCGGAGCAGTTGTTCAACCGGGAAGTGAGCTCCCGAATTCAGCACCCAATCCATCGCGCCGAAGCACAGCACGCCAACGGCACGGAGCGCTGATTCCATCCACGCTGCCTCGCGACCCTTCACCGGTCTCGACCGGAGTCTGTTCAAGAGGTCTCCGAAGGTCGGCCATTGCTGCCGACCGTCGTACACGCCACACTCACGATAGAGCTGATCGATCACCTCCTGGAGAACGAAGGCCACCCCCTCGCCGAGGAAGTAGGCATGCTGCATGACCTCGATGAGCTTCTTGAGCCATTCGCGGGGTGCAACGCCTTGGGGCGGGACTAACGGATTAAAGAAGAATGGGGCATCGTCACGCCCGACCGTGTACACAACGAGGCCGTTGAATCTTCTGAGTGCGAGAAGGTCGCGGTAGTTCTTCTTCCAGTCAAAGACAAGGAACGGAATGCCGCGCGTGCTGAGCTCGCGCAGCATCAGGAACGCGACGTTTGTCTTCCCTGCGCCCGAGCGTCCGAAGATAGCGGTGTGTTGGATGAGCTCCCCGGACTGGAGCGCAAATGAGTGGAACGGTCGTCGGCCGTACATGACCGTCCCAAGGCGAACGTCACCGATCGCTCTGTCGGACGGGATCGGATCCAGCAGGATCTCGTTGTCGACGAACGAGTAGCTGGTTGCCTCAGCTAGGCGGCGGCGGAGGGAGAATTCGAGCAGTCTGGCGGTCTTCGGATCGGCGAGCTGGAGCTGTTCCCACGCTCGCTTCGTTGCCTCTTCACCGAGGATTGGCTTGAGTCTCTTCAGAACTGTTGTGACGTCCATTCATACCTTGCATTGGAAAGGCTTCAAGTGGATTGGCAACGCACCTTGCCAAACGCGCCGCTCACGAGGAACCTCTCAACGATCACAATGCGGGACAAGGCCACGCCCTCGCCAGGGAAGTACCCACCGCTGCCGGCATTGTGATACTGCTCGGTGACGCTGATGCTCCAGAGGCGGCAGTATGGTCGTGGCTCGACACTCAGCCATGGTTTAGCCAGACCAACCCGTACTCAGCGGTACTCGACGCCGCTTTTCCGAGCGAGGATGAACGCCGGGCATTTTTCGAAACCCTGCTTCGAGGGCGACGACGGGGTGTTGAATGAACAATGATGAGCACTGATTGGTGCTAAGCGATTCACTCAGACTTGGTAACATCGAACTTGGTACGAAGATCGGGGGAAGGTCGAGTTGCCTCAAGTCCTCGTCGACACGAATGGGTCCGACCAGTCTTCTCCGAATCCCAATGCGCGGCGTGTGTCGTTTCTGCCCATCAGCGCGCACTCGAGAAGGCGCGCGCGATTCGTCATCGTTGTACTGGCCATCCTCCGAACGTCGCTCGGTGAGACGACAGCGACTCGTACGCCCTTCGGCATGTCCTTGACTCCGCTTAGAAACTCCATTGTCCGATTGAACCGACTACCGTTTGAGATCAACCGTGCCCGCAACCGTCTTGAGTACTTGCGCCCAAGGACGCTCAATGCGCACCGCGTCACCCGACCACGAGGTCGCCGTCGAAATGACAACGGCCGCGTGACCACGACAAGGATATCCGTACATCCGAGATCTATCGCTTTTTCTAGTGGGACAGCGTCGGATACGCCACCATCGACGTAAGAGACACCGCAGACGCTAACATCCTTTCCGTAGAGAAGGGGCATAGCGGCAGTGGCTCGCATAGCTTCTACTAGCCCAGAACCGACGTCTCGGTTTGTGCGAACAACCGAACGACCTGTCTCGAACTCCGTGAGGACAATGTGGAGAGTCGTCTGCGCCGACAGTACCTCCTTGACGTCCAATGCTTTGTGCTTGGTGATAACTCCATCTACTAGGTAGTCAATATCGACGATCCTCCGCAGCCGAAAATAATCTACGAATCGCCGATTGCTGAGATCATCCAGATACACAGACACGGCCAACTTTGCTTGGCGCGCGAGCAGATACGCTGCGTTGATTGCCCCGGCCGACGCCGCCACGACGTGATCAAACGCTTGCCCAAGACCGCATTCCTCCAGCGCCATTAGTGCACCCATAGAATACGTCCCACGCATTCCACCGCCCTGCACAACCAAACCAGTCACGACAGCACGCTTCGCGCTCGAATCATCACGTTGAGCACGCGCTAAAATATTCTGTATGGCGCAGTGATTCATCGCACGTTTCCAGTATCCCAGTTGGATTTCTCACGCTCGAAGCGCCTGGAGAGCACGCGGGGGCGATCAATCAGCCCCATAATCCTGGACGCTGCCACCTGCGTGGCATGCAGCGGAGTGACGACCAGCATGTAGTACGTCATGACAAGTGCCGTTGCCAGGGACACTAGATTCATGCGCTCAATGAATCTCACAGAGAAGTCGCTCGTCTCTACTGCATAGATCATCCAGATACCGAGCAGAATGACGATCGAAACGTTTATGATCGTGTTTCGACCAGTACGGCGGAGGAAGGCAATAGGGGGTGATGCGCTCGACTTCGGAACGCGAGACAACAAGAAGAGCTTGATTCCAACGGGTAGGCCGCCAATCCCGATCGAAAGAAGCCAGACGTATGGAACAAAGACCGCGAGTATTATGACGGCTGCACAGTTCAGTACGACGAATTGCGAGAACACTCTGGCAATTCGGCTTTCCGAGATATTAGAGAGAAGCCACTTGTACATCATACAGATATAGATGAACCACGCCATGTGCGACAAGAAGACAGGAATGTAGTAGAGATCGATCCCAACCGCAGCTCCATCGGTTTGATGCATGCGGTTCAGCCAATCCCAATGAACACCGTAAGCAGGCCCGAGGAGTCGCGCTATCAGCAGCGTCGCGAGTAGTCCCAGCACCACGTCGCTGAACACGATCGACTGCTCGCGAGGGCGAGTCACGTCGAGGCTCATCGGCGCAATTATGCGAAGCTCTTCGGAGAAGAAGACGATATTGTCTCGCTGTGTCGCATCCAGCTCAGATCCTGCGTATTCGTGAAAAATCTCCGCCAGATAGTCATGGGCCAGCTCATAGTGCCCGGCGCGCCGTCTGATGACCAGCCCCTGCTTTTGATAAAAGTCGATACAAGTCCTGATGACATGTCCCTTCTCGTGAACAATATCGGCGATTCCTTCAATGGACATCGGGCGGCGCAGTTCGGTACGAACACTGAGTGCAAAGAGCATTTTCTTGGAGACGTCGGGTCGCGGAGATGAGTCGATGCATTTGCGGCAGTAAGCGACAAGAAGGCCTTCTCTTCCGCCGAGTTCTTGCTCGAACACCTCCTGGGTAATCTCGCCCACACACTGATTCTCCAGCATGAGTCCGATTATCTGTGCCTCAATCGGAGCTATGGTCGAGTGTCGAGCGAGGCTTCGCATTATCGCCTTTGCCCCATCAGAGTTCTCAGTCACGCGGCGAAAACGCATTGTCAGTTCCTCCGCCTCGAAGCAGCCAGGGCGAAGACCGGTCAGCTGCGATGTCGCGGCTGGTGAGGGGATCAGCGTGCCGAGAGTCCGAAGGTCGTAGTACCACTCCTTTCGAATTACGATGAGGTGCCGGATACCGCGGAGAGGTGCAGTGGCCTTGAGGAATGCTGAGAACCACTGAGCGAGAGCTTCGCTTCCGCCGACTTTCTCTGATGTTGCTGCAAACAGTCCCTCGAGCTGATCGTAGATAAGGACGAGTTTTTCGTGAGTGCATTCGTCAGGGACATTAGGTTTGTCAATCCAGGCTTGCGGTTGCGGATTCCATTGGGGCCAGAGGCGCTGGAGCTTTAAGAAGAGCGAGACGTCGAAGTCCTCGTAATCGGAGAACGATAGAACCTTCCATCCTTCACGTTCAAGGGCCGGTTTCAGGCACTTTCTTATGAGAACGGACTTTCCGACGCCGCTCGCTCCCACAACCACAATGGGAGTTTTTCGGAGCAAGAGGACGCGATTCAGAAGTTCTTGAGTATCCTTGTTGCGCTCCCATATGGAATCGGCAGGTACATTGCCGGGCCCCTGAAAGACTCCTTTCTTAGGTGGCTTGGTGTCACGCCCCCTAGGGCGCATGAACAATCCCGTCACCGCTAGCAGAGCGATGAAGACTATGTACCCGGCGCCAACTAAGTAATCGCCTCTTCGGTATGCGGAGATTAGGGGATCCAAGAACGAGATGACGGTGGCTCCGTATAAGACAACGAAGCCGACGGTCCAGATCGCCCTGGCTTGGCGCGTCCGCGTCGAGGTGCCTGGAACGATTCCCTGCATGTGCCGACTCTCCTTGACCTTCCCCCGGGTTTGGTACGAGGTTCTATGTTACTCAGTCTGAGTATTTGGAGCAGCGCCGAACGCCCCTGACCTTTCCCGTGTCGAAAGGAGGGTCGATGTAGATCATCCTGGCAAACGCGTCGGGCAGCTTCGGGAGAATCATCAGGTTGTCACCACGCTTGATCTGGCCGCCAGGCAAGTCGATTGGTGGACGCATTCAGCGCCATTCGGATTTGGTGGGTAAATCCTTCTCTCCACGGTAAGCATCTCTTGCCGCATCTAGCTTCTGACAGCTTGCCCAACGCGCCGAACGGCGAGCTTGACGTACTCTGGTTTTAACTCAATGCCTAGGTAGTGACGACCAAGTCGCTTCGCTACAGCCAGCGTCGTCCCACTCCCACAGAACGGGTCAAGGACGGTACATGGTATGGGTTCTCTGCTGTCGCACCTGCACGATGGACGCCACCCGAGTGTGCATGATGGGTTTGCGTTCCTCCAATCTTGCAGCCGCTGTCCAGATCCAACTTGGCGAGCGTGGTAGTCCATTTTCGAACCGCTACCTCTGTTGCGGAGCCCATCCGGTACTCTGGGATTTGCGACTACTCTGCACCATGGAACACCGCACTCTGAGCAGCACCCCTTCTCCGATGTCCCTGCCCTGATACATGGCTCGATCAATCTCTCTGGAAACGTGGCGAAATGGGCGTCAGGGAACGGTTGAGTGGGGATGTGCCAGACGGTCCGGAGGTGGCGGCTATCAACAAGCCCCCGAACCGCGGCGCTGAAGCCTGCGTTCTGCCTGGGTCGATGGCGAGAGCTTGGGTTGACGGAGGCAGCCTTGGGATTGACCCCGGTTCCCCGGGCGTGGGCATTGCCCGTTGCGGACTCCTTGACCGCGTCGGCGTCGTAGAAGTACCGAGCTGATCTGCTCATCAGAAACAGATACTCATGGCTCTTTGTCGGTCGGTCCGTGACGGACTCCGGCATGGGGTTTGGCTTCGACCAGATGATGTCCGAGCGTAGCCACCACCCGTCTTCCTGGAGGGCAAAGGCGACCCGCCAGGGCATGCCGCAGAGATCCTTTGTCTTGAGCAAGGCACTCGTGCGCTTCTGGGTCTTGTATTCCCCTCCGCCGCGCACCGTGCCGCCGAGGGTCGAGCCTGCGCCGTTACGGTTGGAGTTCTGCCGGTTGAAGTAACTATCCCCCAGATTCAACCATAATGTGCCATCTCGCCGGAGAACGCGCCGAACTTCGCGGAACACCTCAACGAGTTTCGTGACATAGGCCTCGAGCGTCGATTCGAGTCCGATCTGGCGCGCAACGCCGTAGTCGCGCAGCCCCCAGTAGGGCGGCGACGTCACGACGCAGTGGAAACACCCATCTGAAAGCGTGCGAAGAACCTCAAGTGCGTCACCCTGGAGGATCCGGTTCTGGAGGCCTTCCCTTCCTTGCGCCCTCACGCCTGCCGCCACGCCCTCTCACCTCGTCTCCTGATTGGGCTTTCTCCCCAGGGAACTCGCGGAATCAAGGGCTAGGTTCTCCCGCAGCAATACGAGTCGCTTCTCCGTCAATGCCAGTAAGTCCTTCCATTCCTCCAGCAATCGCGCACGACGCTCCTTCTTTCTCGCCGTCAATGCCTTGTCCAAGCTGATGCGCATGACCTCGTAGTCGGTACGATCGCCGCGCTTCCAGGGGTCCCCTAGAAGGCGAAGCATCCTCAGCGCTTCCGCGATTTCCTTCTCAATCTCGCGCAGGAATCTCTGCGTTAGCCCCCTGCGCCGGCTGATAGCTTCTTCTGTCTCGTGCAACGCCTCTGCCGACAGGGACGCAATCTCGCTGATGGGATCGGACCTCAATTTGTGTCGACGTCTTCCGCTGCGCTTTGTGCCTATTGGGTGTCGCTCACTTCTCGCCATCCCTTGGTATTCTCTACCGATGTGATCAAGGCTCTCTGGATGAGCCGCGAGTCCTGCCGCCGATAAGGAGAGTGTCATGAAGTGGATGGATCCGGTCACGATCGGAGTCCTCCTGGATCGAAGCTTCTCCTTGACGCCTCTCATTCCGGAACGCAAAAGTGTGTACCTAGTCTCGCAGCGCGCATGGAAAGCTCAACCAACTGAGAACTGCATACCGCTGTACGTCGGAAGCAATACTGGTAAGTCGCCGAGATTCCGAACAAGGATTGGGGATCTGATTGCCGATTTGTTTGGTTTCTTTGGAAGTACAGGTCACAGTACTGGCGGGCAATCACTCCGCGCGTTCTGTCAGCAGAACGGGATTCATCCTAACGCGCTCTTCATCGGATGGATCACGGAGTGCGAATGCAACCGCTGTGCGGAGGGCGATCTCTTTCGGTCGCTGCGGCCCCAACTGAACAAGAAGCGGCCGCCGCGATGCCCGGCGCACACCTGAAGTCCCGAGTGGGCGCAAGCTTTATATAGCTGTCCGACCAATACATCATCGGCAAGTTCGGCAACGGTTACGTGGTCGCGGCATCGCGGTTTCTGCCCCCACGCCCTTCGGGGGCTTCCCAGTATGATGCGCAAAGCCCGTTCTCGTTCGTTGACAAGTTCAAGTCGCAGTGTAGATGCTGCCTCAAGGTCGGGGCTGGAGGGGCGCAAGCTTTATATGGACGTCTGACCAATAAGGCTTCAGCAACGGTTCTGAGGGCCGGCAAGCTGGGCATGGCCCTGGGGCTACTACTCGGTAGTGACAATCCGCCCCGGGCTCTGGGCCCCATATATTCTATTCTTTCTGCAGGCTTACAAAGGCTACACGGCGAGGCAATCGTCGGGGCGGCGGTACACCACCGGCGGACAGACCGCGAAGGTCTCCTACTGGATACCTACGCCGTCGCCCAGACCGCTAGGCGCAAACCTGCTTGCGGGTAGCAACATCGTTACGTATGTAGAATCGCATCCCCGCCGACCGACCGGGCATACAATGGACTGTTCAATTCATCTCCTGGAGCCCTTGTGCAAGGATTAGCGCCATGGCAAAGAGAAGCCGGAAGACTCAGTCACAGCACGACGCCGAAGTGAGCCGACTCGCCCAGCAGCTTCAAAGTCAGGGTTACAAGGTCGAGGCCGACCTGAAAGGGTTCCCGAAGCCCGACACTATTGGCGGCGTTCGCCCTGACGTCGTCGCCAAGAAGGGCCGTGAGCGACAGATCATCGAGGTGGAGACACCGGAGTCTGCCGATGGCGCACGGGCTCAGAGGCAAGCGCAGCAGTTCCGCGCCGCGGCGAAGCGCTCGAAGAGTACGACTTTCAAACGAAAGATCACGGGCGGATGAGTAGGACCCTGCGGCCCAGCGATCAGCCGGTCGCCGTCTCGCCTGCGGCGAAGCTTCGTGCCGCGCTCTGGCCGCGTGTACAGGATACGCCAGTGACGGCACCCACACCGCGGGCAAACGATGCCGTTGCCGTCCTGCTGCTCCGCAGATGACGAGGCCGCTCGTGTTACCGCTCCGCCTCACGCAGGCCGCCCGTTGACTGGGATACCATGTCTTTGAACGGATCATCGTCTCCGCCTTGCCGTGATTCCTCAGATCGGTTGCGACGCTGACTCTTCTCTGGCGCCATGCCCTCTTCATTCCCAACTGCTGACAAAAAGCACGTGCGTGCGGGACACGACGCTTGCCCACTCCGCAAACACAGATGAACTGGACCGGACCGTTCTCGATTCGCGATCTCCTCGAGCGGAGCTTCGAGCTCGGCCCGCAGATCCCGGAGGCAGAGAGCGTCTACGTTGTTTCACGGAAACGGTGGCAGCAGGCACCGACACCATCGTGTGATCCTCTCTATGTTGGCAGCAATACAGGACGTTCCGCTCGCTTTCGCACTCGGATCGGCGATCTGATCGCCGACCTCCTCGGGTTCTTTGGAAACACCACCGGCCACAGTTCAGGCGGCCAGTCGCTGCATGCCTTTTGCCGCGAGAACGACCTCCATCCACATGAGCTGTTCATCGGATGGCTGTGTGAATGCTCTTGCCCGCGGTGCACCGAATATGCCCTCGTTGAACAGCTTCATCCGCGGCTTAATAAGGTCCGGCCACCGCGTTGCAAGGTCCACGGTTAACAGCGCAACCTTTATAACTCTACTCGTCAAATACTACTCAGTCAGATTGCCACGGCACATCTGTCCGCAACGTTGAAGCTGCTCACCAACGTTTATATAGAGCGTCGTACGTCTGCTTCAATGTTTACTCCGACTGACATTGCTCGCGGACGAGGTTAGGCAAGCTTCGCACCGCCCGGACAGCGTGCCTTTGTGCACATCTGACGGAGCGTAACTATGGCCAACTGGGATATCCACGACTACCCGAGGCTCATTGCTCTCCAGCAGAAGCGACTTCGGGGATTGCCCTGCCACTGCGAGAACAAGCGTCTCATTCTGGCATTTGACCGGGCATGCATTACCGAAGGTCTCGGTATAGCGAGACGCTCCAAAATACTGCAGACCCTCGTTGACATCGCCCGTCGCTACCTTACCACGAGGTTTGCCACTGCAACAAAGCAGGACATCCATGACGCCGTGGCTCGCATCCAATCCGCACCGCTCTCACCGTATACCACGCGCGAATACAGGGTAATCCTTCGCAAGTTCTTCAAGTGGGTTGTATTCCGAGAAGACGCACTCTCACGTGACGACTTCCCCGACATCGTGGCATGGGTCAAGACGACGCTCAAGAGAAAGGACGTCGCTCATCTTCGCGCGTCCGACCTGCTGACGCCGGCCGAGGCGACTCGTCTGGTACAAACAGCCGAGACTCCGCGGAACAAGGCCTTTCTGGGCCTGCTCTGGGAGCTCGGCGTCCGCATTGGAGAGGCAGGAACGCTCAGAATCGGCGACGTCTCTCGGGACGAGTATGGATTCTTGGTCGACGTCGCTGGCAAGACTGGCAGGCGCTCCGTTCGCCTCATCGAACACGCGAGTCACCTCGTCACTTGGTTGAACGCCCATCCAGATAAGGAGAATCCAGCAGCACCCCTGTGGCCCGTGTCAAAACCGAGATTACCGGTGCGCGCAGCTCGATACCACGCGA
>CBDUST010000168.1:0-9528 GCA_965369945.1 uncultured bacterium
TGTCGGCCCTTGCCATAGTGCCGGGCTCCTGTGCTGGTTTTAAGACGCCAAACTGGCGCCCTCGGGGTGTCGGGACATAGGGGCATAGGGTGGGAGGGATAGCAAGGCGATAATGGGAGAATTGGCCGGATAAGCCCAGATTCCCGCGGATCGCGGCCAAGAGTCCGAGGTTGTTAGGATGTGAAGCATGGTTTGGTGCTGCACGCCAGAATTATGCGAGCGGAGCTTTCGTGAAGCTCAGGTCGCGGCTAAGAGCGTCCCGCTCAATGTCATTCAGCGGCAACTTCGGACTCACAACTTGATGAGATTGGCGCGACTTGCTTCGATTGAGCTCGGTCCCACCGAAGGGTTTTTCCTATGGGTGGAGACCGAATGCGTAACTTGGGCTGGAAGGTATTGAAATCCGCCGCGGTGCAGGTGCAAGGACACTTTATTGATAGAATGCTGCGGTCCCTTGCAGAGGTGGAAGCAGACGTCCGATGGAGAGAACCACAGGTCACCGCCAAAGGCCACTTCAGCCAAATTCGGGCGTTGTCCTTATCGACTTCGACAACTGCTTCGATCTATCGCGAATAGTCTTGGACGAGGCATGGTCAACCCACAATCTGAATAGGCTGCTTGGGATTGTCCTGGGTATCGACAAGGATATTCGGAGCATCCACATACGCTTTTACGGCGGCTGGTACGAGGATCGGATCTTGACGAAGCGAGCCTCTCAGCTGCTTCAGGCACTGGGATCAGTGTCATTCTTTCCTCTTCAACACCCACATCGCGAGAATGAGCTCTTACGAGGCGAAATCGAGCTCGTGACACGACTCCTTGCATCACCGATGATCGAGTGGCTTCATACGAAAAGATCGCAACGAGGTCTTCATAGAATTCGACTTCAAGATGTTCCAGTTCCTGACGGATGTCCTAACCAGCCTCTCAATTGCCCACTCCGGAATATCTACAGATTTACGAAGCATAAGAAGAAGGTATGTCCCATCGAATCGTGCACGGTTACAAATCGCGACGCGTTCGTGTCAGTCGAACAAAAAATGGTCGATGCTCTTCTGGTGTGTGACATGGTTGAGTTCGCAACGGAGCCGAACGTCGACTGCCTTCTAGTAGTTTCGGCTGATGCGGATATTCTTCCCGGTATTGCCGTGGCCGTAGCTAAGGGATCTTCGAGGATTGTCCTTGGCAAGACACGAGGCCGCAGCATCGACCATTACGATAATGCTTTGAGCGAGCTTGGTGTCACGCTACTCGAATGGGAATAAATTTATGGACATTCAGGCAGTCATCGACGACATTTCGGCATTCGCAGATGATGACGAAGAGTTGATCGTCGAACCTACAGGTGCAGTACTCTTTCGGCGAGGTGGTGAAGAAATTGAATGCTGCGTTACTGAGGATCCCGAAAGAGGCTTGCTTGTTCAGATCGACAACGAGCAATTGACTTACAAGAGATTCATTTCACACAAGCTTGGGCGATTGGATGTCTTGGCGGAGCGGCTTTTGGCGAAACGACTTGGTCTCCAGGTGTTTGTGAATGGACCAGCAGTGGCCGAGAGCGTTACACTCGGATCTGACCAGGGTTCCGCTCTCTCACTCCTCGATCGCGAATGCCAGCAGACATCTCCCTTCTCGGCGCGTGTGATTTTCGTGACGGGAGATGCCGGACACGGCAAGACGGCACTGCTACGCGAATATCAGCAGCAACAAGCACGAAGCTTTCTCGAAGGTAAGAGTTCTTTTCTCTTTTGGCATGTTGACCTTCAAGGACGTCAACTCCTGCGGTTGTCAGAGGCACTAATGGGCGACCTCGGTGAACTCCGAGTGCAGGGTATCTTCTACCCATCACTGATTCGACTGCTTAGGAACAAAAGTCTCGTACTTGCCATTGACGGCTTTGACGAGCTGGCCGCAGAACAAGGTGATACAGATGCGTTTGGCGCGCTTGCTCAGTTAGTGCAAGCGCTCGGAGAGAATGGGGTCGTTGTCGCAGCGTCACGCAGAACTTTCTTCGATACAGAAGATTACTTGGCGAGATCAGGGATGTTGAGACGGGCTGTCGCGAGCGATTGTGAGTTCGATCAGATCCGACTTCTTGATTGGCGGAGGCAAGAGGCGCTGGAGTATCTCCAGGCAGTCGAGATTGATCAGCAGAGGTTTGCTCATCCGCAGGCAACCTACATCGAGCTGCTGACAGAGCTGGGGGGCGACGAGAGTCACCCCATAATTGCGCGTCCCTTTCTTCTCGCTCAATCAGCGCGCATTCTTCTTCGCTACGGTATTTCTAGTTCCGAATTTGTTCAAGGCATGGAGGATCCGATGGAAAGCGTCGCCGCGGTAGTAAGCGCTTTCATCGAAAGAGAAGTCAGCGAAAAATGGAAAGCGCCGGAGACCGGAGAACCATATCTGACCAACATCCAGCATCTCGAATTACTTAGAGAAGTCGCGGAGGAGATGTGGGTGATGCAGAAAGATCGGCTCGATGTGGAAACCATCGAGCTTATCGCAGTAGGCTTGTTGGACACGTGGGGCGTGGGCCAATCTCGGAAACGTCAGGTCGTTGAAATGGTTCGAATGCACGTGCTTCTCACCATTCCTTCAGACGGCGCGGCCAGTATGCGGTCGTTCGATCACCCAGAGTTTCGGAACTATTTCCTCGCGTCTGCTGTTCGTGCATATGTTGAGCAGGCAATGGAGAAAGGCGAAAGCGATCGACTTGGAAGACTCCTATCCATCGGTCAGCTACCAGACTCCGTGGCTCACTACATGGCGTCGCTGATTGATCGTACTGAAAGCCGAACACGATGCTTGGTAGACGTGCTTTGTCAGATGGTCAAATCGGAGTGGAAGCCCACGTTCCTTCAAAGCAACATTGGCACCTTGATACCTATTCTGCTAGAGAGCGTCGAGTTCAGCCAGCCTGTTACAGTAGACGCGAAAGTAGTGTACTCCAGCCTCGCATTTGATCGGTCGAATCTATCGAATGTGCGTTTCGCGCACGGGTTCTTGAACCGCATCACTGTTGCAGACGCTAGATGGTCAAATGTCGAGTTTACTGAGTGCGAGGCTGACGAGGTCCGTCTTGATCGCCGCAGCACCTACTCCGACGTGACTTTTCGCGACTGCCGAATCGACTGTGTGGTCATTTCTGAGGATGGAGAAGATATGCGACGTGAGTACGCCCCAGAGCGTATCGTGGATGCTCTCTCCTCACTCGGGATCAGAGTCATAAGGGAAGAGCAGCTGGTCGTGGTGCCAGAGACAGTACCGTCACAGACTGAGATGCTTGTCCGAAAGTTCCTGCGCCTGTTCCTACGGTCAACGGGCATTTCGGAAGATATCCTCAAGCTAAAGTTCAGGCGCGACCTTGGAACACTTCGGAAAAAGGTAATTCCTTTGATGCTAGACCATAAACTTCTCCGAGAAGAGCTATGGCGAGGCGGAGGAAGGCAGAAAATATGGATTCTTACACATCGCGTGGACGATGTGTTGAGAGGAATCGAGGGTGAGGGAAACGACGATGTAGTACGATTTTGGGATAAAGTACGATCGGCTGGATAGGTGACCCCTGCGCAGGGGATGTCGGCAATGTATGCCAACGAGTAGAATCCGGGTGCTGTGACCCCGGTAGCGCGATGGGCCACTCGGATGGAGTTTTCGGGAGGGACAGCTCCAGATCTCCACAGTGGGAAGTCCGGTAATCGGGATTATGTGATACCTATCGAAGCGGAACGGAGAGCGGGCCGTCCCGCAGACGGATCGAGGACACCGCGCTGTGTACGCGCTGCTCGCGTTCAGTTGAGAGAATGCGCGAACTGCAGTACGTTTAATGGATGCCGGACCTATTCTCGAAGTCCCAATCGCTCTTGTTTCGGTTCAGCTCAATGCCGTGTACGACGCCACCAAACAGACCGAGGTGCTTGACCTGCACCGTGGCGGGGGGGATGATTCTCTTGACGTGTGCCATGCTGGCACCGTGGCACGCAACGGAGCGGGGAGCCGTATGGTGCCTCATTTCGCCGTCCGCATCACCTGCTCGTCCGATGTAAACGCATGCCTCCGGTCACAGTCTTCGTTCCGCTCATGCACATACAGGTTGCTCCGCCGACGGTCCTCTGCGATTTCGTCTTCCAAAGTGGTGCCGAACTCTCGACGAAGCAACCCACGGCCGTGGCGAACGCGATCGCATCGCTGAAGCGCCCGGATCCGCTTCGGTGGGTAGCCGACATCGAGTTGAATTCGCTCGGGGCTGCACGCGGCTGGCTTTGGGCGCAGCAGAACATCGAACATGCGTCTGGACATGAGTTTCGCAACCAGATCATGACGCGGTTGGTTACTCCCCTGAGCACCCTACTTAACTGTATCCACTTAACGGGGGCCGGCGAAAATACTCACTGGGCCTTTGGTGCGTTTCAGCATATCTGGCGCATGTACGTTGCCTCTGACTTCACGCCTGCCGATCTCCCTTTCCGCATTAGACGCCTTCACTCTGTCCAGTCCGAAATGGCTACGGCAGCGTGGTCGCCTGAACGTATGTCGATCGGTGACGAATTACGTCGCGATTTGCGCTCTTATGCTGGCCCTCTCATTCCACGGCTCGCGCTAGCGTTTCATAGCTTCCTCACCCTTGCTGGGCTCGATCCAACGAAGCTCGTTGAGCGGAATCTCCGTCTCCAGATCGCCATCTCCGCTCTTGAGACGTTTTATATTGCACCAACGGAGAAGAAGTACATATGGTCCGCTGCAATTCAGCCTCGACTCGCGGAGGTCTGCGAAGAATCACCGGCTACCATCGCTGAATTCTGTGAGTCGATACGTGCTGCTAGAAACGATGTTGTCCATCGTGTTGGGCTTCAAGACGCATCGATTGTCAACCCAAGCCTCAAGGATGCGTGCGCAGCCACTGACCGTATGCTGCGTTTGACTCTCTGCTGGGGCATCAAGAACCAAACACTCATCGCTGAGGCGTTCGAGGCCGATCGATGGCCGGCTCTATCGAACGACGGAACCTAACCAACCTCCATGAAGCCGGATCATGCTTCCGCCCGGATTCACCACGCTCCTTTCCAGTAGCTCCGAACACAGCTCCACAATGAGATCACTGATGCCTCGACTGCCACAAGAACTCGAAGAAGCGTTTGGGGCGTTCGAGTCCAACTCTGAACCGTTCGCTGAGCATGACGTGTCCGCGGCTATCAGCGCGGTGCGCCGACGAATGGAAGAAGCTGAGCGCGAGATAACGACCGAGGTCCGAGCCGAGTCGATGGCCTTCGATTTCTGCGAGGACTACCGCGACGACAAGACCGGATGGGGTACATACTACGGCCCGATGACGGTTGGTCACAGAGATAGCAATGTGTACGAGTCGCCAAGCATCAAGGCAGTTACACCGGAGATCCTCGCCTACTGGCAGGCCCGTTCTCAAGAGGCGCAGCATCCGCTTCTTCAATGCCGCTATGCCGATCTGGTCTGGGACTTCTCGCCGCAGATTTGCTCCAGCGCGGCGGACATTGTTTGCGCCCGAACTGTAATCGATGCTACCGTCCGAATTGCAAACGATCGTCTGTACGAGTATGAGATCCAAGCTATCGACAAACTCAAGCGCGCCTTGACTCTGGCCATAAGTACCAATGATGCCATTCGCGTTCGGAATGTCATCGAGGCTGTCATCCACCTCGAAGAAACAACGGGCAATACAGAACATCTTGGCACCTGGGGCTTCGCCTACGACCTCCTCGTTCAGAACAAGAAAGTTCCAATCACCGATGAGGAGCGTTGCCGTATTATTGCTGGCCTTGAGAAGAACCTCACCGCTGTGGCAAGCAAGGTTGACGGTGAGGGAGGACTCGATCCGTTCGCGGCTGAACATGCGGGCATTCGGCTCGCCAGCTATTACCGGCGAGTGAATCGTCCGGAAGACGTCCGTCGCGTACTTCAGCTCTACGCCAATGCGTTCCTAGTGATGGCGAAGAAGGCATCACCCATGCTTGGTGCGGCCTGGTTGAACAAGGTGTTTGACGTGCTGAACCAGTTTGGGTGCCGTGAAGACGCAGTCGCCATCGCGACGGTGCTTCGGGAACTGAGCAGCAAGGGCAAGGACGAGATGATCCGTCACACGGAGAAGGTAGAGATTTCGAAGGAGGAGATCGACGAATTCATCAGTGCGATGCTCGAGGGATCTGCTGAAGAAGTACTGGTGCGAATCGCGGTGCAGTTTACGCCTAATCCGGACGAACTCGAAACGCAGGTGAAGGAGCTCGCAAAGAGTGCTCCCTTGATGTCGATCATGCCTATGTCACTGGTGGACGCTGAAGGCCGCGAGATCGGGAAGATCGGAGGTGTGGAGGAAGACTTAGAAGGTCGCGTAATCCACCAGATGTCTCAAAACATGCAGTTTGAGGCTTCGTTCTTGCGTTATGTGTTGGCGGAGCTTCCGAGCACGGGGATAGATGTAGCTGCAATCGTCGATCACATCTTTGGGAGCCCAATCTTCGAAGGCCGCCGCCGACCGGTGGTGGAGAAGGGCATCACAGCGTGGCTTGTAGAAGATCACGTCACTGCTGCTCATGTCCTGATTCCTCAGATCGAACAGGCACTCCGTCAGCTCGTCGTGCTGTCTGGACGATCTGCGTACAAGCCCAATAGGCGGCATGGTGGCATTCAGCTGAAAGTGCTCGATGATCTGCTCCGCGATCCGGCCACCGAAGCTGCGTTGTCTGTGCGGGCAGTCAAGTACATCAAGGTTCTGCTAACTGATCCGCGCGGCTGGAATCTACGCAACGATGTATGCCATGGCATAATCGATCCCAGCAGATTGGGATGGGCAACAAGTGATCGAGTGCTGCACGTCCTCCTCGTGTTGGCGATGCTCCGGAAAAGAGAGGACAAGTCTGCCTCCCCGAGTGAACCAAATGCTTGTGAAGATTAAGCGGTGTGTCGGACGTCGCACATGTCGGGCCGCCCCTTGCATAAGTATCCGAAAGCGACCCGCGTTCAACAGCCCTACAGTGGCCGCTGCAAGCCTCTGACACATCGACCGACCACGGACGGTCGTGTGACCAACGTGTCCCGCATGACGGGGCGCGCGGACGTACTGCGCGACGGTCCGGCAAATCTCCCAACATGTCAGCCGACGAAACCCGATATGCGGATCTCGCGAGCAGGCTCGTTCCCAAAGCCCGGCTTTCGGAAGCCGATGCTCTTGAAAGAAAGGTCGCTTAGCACGGTGCCGTTACGGAGAAGGATACGAGAGCCAAGCTGCCGGAGCAGCGATCTAGAGATTTTCGTCCAGAAGCCACATCGCGCTCCCTCGTCATCGATCATTGGTTCAAGACGGATATCCTGATGCGCGGTACTCTTTTGCATGTCCACAACAAGGACGACGCGCTGCGTTGGATTCAGGAGTACGACGTAATCGAACGCCAGCGAATCGATGACCGATTGTGCCTCCCCAGCGGCCAAGTGTAGAACGGAAGAGTCCTCAAACGACAGGGTATCGCCGAACACGCGCGTCATGGCGTCTGCCGTTGAGATCGTCACGAGTACGCCGTGCCGGGCGATGACGAGCACCCCATCGCCCCTGTCTGTCAGGTTCCCCGCAAACCAATAAAGCATATCCGGCTGCCAAATAACTCCGGCGTCGGTAACAGCCGCGCCAGAAAAAGCACCACCAACTCCGATTTTCATGAGGTAGTCGAACGAGCCATAGCTTTGTGCGATCGCTAGCGCGTGCGCGAGTGCTCGACTCGTGGCGATCCGCACGCCCCTTCTTGCAGCCTCTCGATGAGACATCAGGATGGCTTTGGTGGCATTCTTGTGCCAATCCTTGATGCTACCGATCTGGACGACATCCGTCGTCTTCTGAATGAGCCCCGTCATGGTGTCTCCGTGCAGGACGAACGCGCCTTGGTCGTCATGGCTGGTAACGAGAAGTTCGACCTTGCGCTTGTTGTCCATCGGCTGTGTGGATCGCACAGCGGTTTCCAAAGCAGCAAATACGGACTCGCAGGACCGGAGCGCTCTGTCATAGACTTCGAGTATGGCCCGACCGGTAGCGCTGTCGCCGGCGAAGGCCACAGCTGTATCCTGTATCTGGATCACTTTGAGGGCCGTCTCTTCGACAAGCTCCCCATCGGCGAAGGAGCTCGCTTCACCGAAGCTGGTCTGGGTCCTGGTCATAGACTTGCCGGGCCGCGTGACGGCACCATCTGCGATCAGATAGGCGGCATCCTCGTAAGTCCAGGCGCAACAGTAGGTCATCGCTCTTCACCGATCGGCTTGTTCGCGCACAAACACACGCCATGTTCGTGGAGGTTAACGATAGGTAGATAAAGCGTGCGGTCCAGCGGCCCGAGTCTGGATCATCCAGCTAGCGAGCCCGGATCATGGCTCAGGTAACATCCCCTCAGAACAGTCGATCCCGATTTGCGATGGCCGTTGATCAAAACTCAGTCCACAGATCGTCATCGAGCAGCGGGTCGTAGGGTCCGTCTCGCTCGGCGTCATCTTCACTAGCCCCGCTCAGTGTAGGAGGTTGATCGGAGGTCACCGACACCGCCATCTGCAGCGCATCCGGCCCGTCGTCATGCTTGCCCATCGGGAATTGCCGAAGCTGCTCCAGCAGGATGATGTGTCGCCGCGAGAGTCTTAGGTTCCCCGACTTGATCAGCGGCTGCAGACTCTGGATACGCCCCGGCTTGTCGGTGCTGTTGTGGATGTCTGTTACCGGCACGTAGACTGAGGCGATTGCACTACGACGCTGCAACTCGTCGCTGAGGAACTGCTGGAACTGATTGGTCTCAACGGCGAAGCTGCTGTAATTGCGCATGCGATGATACTGAATCACACTGTCGATGATCGCGTCCGGCTTGCGGCGTTCAATGTCCGCATCGACCACATACAGCACCCCAGTGTCAGAGTCCCTTAACAATGTGATGATCGCCGTATCGTCGGCGTTCTTCCCTTGCTTGCCGAGACTGGGATCGCAGGCGCCGTAGAACGAACCCTGCTGACCGACCGCTGCGATCAACTCGTCAGACGTGGCAAACTGATCATCCCAGAAATGAAAGTCGCTCTCCTGGAAGTAACAGTCCCTGGGATTCATCGGTTCGTTCTGTTTCTCGCTGTCAAAGCTCGCTCGGCCTTCGCTGATTCGCATTTCCATCAACGTGTAATAGCTTTCAAGCTCAGGCCAAAGCACTTTCGTCCCTCTAAGCATCGCCTCGCGGTTGGATTTGAAGAACTGTTTTGCCACCTTCGGCCCATTTTTCCCTTCGTGCTCGGTCTGGAAGCAATAAATCTTTTCCCATTGCTCCCAGAGCTGCTCACACTTCGACCATTCGCAGACAGCCTGGTATTTCTTGCCCGTCCAGTTTGGCGATTTTCGAGGGTCAATCAGATTCGCCAGCAACGCGTCATAATGCAAAATCGTGCCCACGACGATCACGTTCGTTTCCGAGGTGCCTGCCTTGAGGACCGTCTTGTTGAACCACTCTTGTTTGTGCCTTCGCTGATCATCCGAGCGAACCT
>CBDUST010000169.1:0-9518 GCA_965369945.1 uncultured bacterium
CAGATTGCCCGTCTGAATCTGTTCGTGAATCAATCTCGCTTGCGCGTCGATGTACCCAGCGTCGTCGTACCACGTATTACGGATCTCGAGATTCAACTGCAGGCCAACTTGAACGGCTGCGCTGTAGAGTTCCTCAAGCGCAGTGCCCGTCGTTGGTCCACTGTATTGAGGATACATGGGGATCACAACGAGATCGGTGATTCCTGTTTTAACGATTTGCCGCAGGACATCGCCGATGCTCGGGTTGGCGTAGCGCATCGCGTGAAAGACGTGCCAGTCATTTGGAAGCTGGGTCTTCAAAGCGGCAACTTGATCTTCGGTGATGAATTTCAGCGGCGAGCCGCGTTGCGTCCAGATTTTGCGATAGGCGTGCGCAGACTTGGGCCCACGGGACTGGGCGATCATCCGCGCCAGCGGGTAATTCAGCCATCGCCATCGGCGTGGGAGTTTGATGACATATGGATCGCTCAAGAACTGCGTGAGGTAGCGACGGACCGATTTCGTATCGTGGTGGTCGGGCGTGCCGAGGTTGATCAGCAGCACAGCGCGGCGCCGTTCAGTGATGCAAAGGCACTGGGCATGACCACCCGAGCAGTCGGCGCACGTCGTCGTGGACGTTGCCATGGGTGAGTTTCCCGTCTTGTTGGGTTCTCGCGTTTGAGTTTGGAACGTATCTAGCGCGCAGGATCAGACAGGCGGAGCGCGCGGGATACAAACGCGAGCGACAAGTATCTGCGGGGTGAAGAAATGTAGATCGGCGAAGCGGGCGGTGGCGAACGAACGCGCGACAAGGAGCGCGTTGGCCCGGGCACCAATGAAGCGACGCCATGCCTCGCGAAGCCGCAAGCGGATTCCACGTCGTAGTCGGCGGGTGGATCGGTGCAGGCCTTCAATCGCCACACCAACCGCTAGGGTCATCGGCGCCAGCTTGAGCACTTGTTGTGCAGCCTGGGTTGTCGCGATCTCACGGTGAACGAGCGCACAGACCAGCAAGAACACTATCGCTGCGCCTCGTCGGGTTCGAAACCGTAGGAACGGAGCGTCGAGCAGCTTCAAGACGAAGAAGAGTACGGTCAAGCACAAGGCGGCTAGTGCCAGCCAATTGCCCCGTTCCGGATTCGCCAAAAGCGATCGCCCAACACTGCCGAGCACTGGAATATGGATCAGGATGAGCAGCGCCCACCACGCCCGCCGAGCGGCGGGTGTGATTCGATGCAGTCGATTGAAGCGCTGCGGTGACATGTTTGCCGAATTCTATCGGCGTGACGCACAAAAGACCATGCGGATCGGCGCCTCAAGTTGCTAATGACGGCTCGTTCGGTCAGCAGATATACGATCGGCGGGCGACGGATGAGCCGTGCGCGATATAGCACACAAGTACAACACTGTCGATTCTCAGAAACGGCGGGAGCGAAGGTAGCGCTCCGCTCACGCTACGCGGCTTGGTCAGCGCTGGTACGCAGATTCGGTAGATCAAACAGGTATTGATCAACGCGCTGACCCGCAGCCTCGACGATGTGGGCGCTGCGGTCGGCATCCAAGTCCAGCATGGGAAGCTCCCCGTTCTTGTCTCGGCATGCTTCGTCCAGAACGCGAACAACCGGCCGACAGGGCTGACGAAAGTTCAGCGACACGATCACGGCCTTTCGGCTGTTTGATAATTGGACCAGCGACCCGATTGGAAACGGCGGCAGGCGACGGATCATCAGGTATCGAACGACCGGATCGAACCAGCCCTCAAACCGATCACTGTTAAAGTCGCGCAGGGCCGCCACCGTCGGATATCGCTGCTTGGTCGGATCGTTCAGCAGATTGTCCAGGACATTGGCCGCCGAGATGATCCGGCAGAAGATGTGGATGTCCGTGCTTTGCTGGGGGCCTTGTTGGCGACCCCCGGTGCTGATCGCTTGGTCGGGCCAGCCCGTTCCGTCAAAACGCTGATGGTGGTTGAGCACCGCATGGCGGGCTGTCGCCGGAAACCTGGACACGTCAAGTAACTGGCGTCCAGTATGAACGTGTTGGCGATATGTTTCCAACGTCTCTGGATCGTCCGGCGGCGCGTGTATCTCATGGTGCTGCCTGGCCTCCTGGGTCGTTCCTACCTTGCCGATGTCATGCAGCATCGCCCCGAGTCCCAGCGGGACCACATCGCGCGCATGCTCCGGAGCAAGCTGTGGCCGTTGACTCACGAGATACGTTTCCATCTCCAAACCCACGAGCAGCGAAAGGAACGCGACGTTGGCGCAATGTGTGAAGACCTGGCTCGGATCGGCCAGCAGTTGATGGCTTAGATGTGCATATTGCCCGCTACTGATCAGCTCGAAAACAAGGTCGGTGACCGATTGACGATACGTTTGTAGCTGAGCGCCGGAGACGCTCGATACCGAGATCCGGCTGAAATCCTTCTTCAAGCCGTTAAAGACGCTCAGCCTTGCTGATGAAAGGTTGGAAGCGACCGCGGCATCCAGATCGGCCGTCGCGTCGTGGCGAATCCACACTTCGCTCACGCCCAGCCGGCGCAAGTAGTTGATCATGCGCGAATCAAGCGTCACGCCCGGGCGAAGCAGCTCGGTGGAGGTTCGGCGTGGATGGGGAATTGATCCGCCAACCTCCATGCCCGGTTCGAGCGTATTTACATTGCATAACAACATTAGCGGAAGCTCTTTGGATGAAGCGCACCTTCTGGATATTGGTCGGAAAACCGGCCCGAGGAGGTTAGCCGGACGGCGTCAACTGTCGGTAGGATTGACGGCTTGAAGGAATTCAGTTCCAGCCAACGCCCTATAATCACCTGTCGGCTGAGGGTCGCGCGGTTCGAGTGTTGATTTGCTCAGATCGTTCCCGGTTCATGGTCGATCGGACTTTGAACCTAGGGTGTAGGCGATGAATTCAGCAGGCATCATTCTTGCAATAGCACTCATGGCCATTCCTCCGTTGACGGAGGATCAGCGCGTTCGATTAGCCACCGCATTCGACGGACGCGATCATCAGGAGGCCGCGTTCGGCGCGCTGATCGAAAACGCGCGCGTTTGGACGGCCGGAATTGGCGACGCACCCGTCCGCTTGCACCCGAACCTTGCGGCAATGCTGGACGATCCCGAGGCGTACCGTGGGACTTTGTGTCGGATAACCGGCCGACTTCAGCAGCAAACGCCGCTACCTGCGCCTTACCAGGGCGTTACGGAGTGGTTCGTCCGAGACGATTCGGGTCAACCCATCTTGGTGTACGTCGTCGGCCATGCCGGCGATCCCGCCATCGTCGATGGGCAAGCGGTGATTCTCCACGGGCGGTATTACAAGCGTGTCGATGAGATTGCGCGCGACGGCGTGTCTCGGAGCTACCCGGCATTTGTCGGGGCGTTTCCCCGTCGGCCTACCGGCGCGGATGGGGCGGTGGGCGGCATGGCAGTGATCGTGATCCCCATTGCTGTGTTGCTCGTCGTTTTTATCGTTCTCATGCTGTACGTACGGCGGAACAGGGCTCAGCGGCACATCCGCCGATCGCCGTCTGGTGAACGAATCGAAGTGGACGAAACGCCGGGCTTGCCCGATGATCCTGTCGCGGCGCTCAGTGAAATGCGCCGACGCGCCGAGGCAGACAGCGCATGACCGCCACGCGAATACCAGTCAATATTCCCAGCCATCCCTACGACGTGGTTATCGATCACGGTTCGCTTGAACAATTGGGATCGCTGGTTCATGCGGTCGCGCCGAGCGCAAGCGTGCTGCGTGTAATTGACCAGAAGATCGTATCGACGCATGGTCAGGCAGCGATGGCGTCGCTCACCGGTGCGAACATCAAGTCCACGGTTGTCGAGCTGGCTGCGGAGGAATCACAAAAAACGATCGAGTCCGTGCAGCGAATCTTTGAGGCGATGCTGGCGACGGGTCTTGATCGTAGCAGCTGCGTTGTCGCGCTGGGAGGCGGGATCATTGGCGATATCGCGGGGTTTGCAGCAGCCAGCTATATGCGCGGCGTGGGTTTGGTACAGGTTCCAACAACGCTGTTGGGAATGGTTGATGCGGCCATTGGGGGCAAGACAGGCGTGAACTTCCCGCTTCCAGATGGCGGGCTCGGAAAGAATATGATCGGCGCGTTCTGGCAGCCCAAGGCGGTCATTGCTGATCCACAGGTGCTGACGACGCTCGACGCGCGCGATTTCCGCTGCGGCCTGGCGGAGTGCGTGAAGGCTGGCTTGATCGCCGATGAGTCGCTGCTGCAATTCCTTGGTACTGCATCGTCAGACATTCTTGCGCTCGATCAGGGTGTTCTTGCGATATTGATCGAGCGTTGTGTGTGGATCAAGGCTGAGATTGTCGAGGCCGACGAACGAGAGGCCGGACGCAGGGCCCTGCTGAACCTGGGTCACACCTTCGCGCATGCGATGGAGTCGATCGAGCAGCTTGGATTGCGTCACGGAGAGGCGGTGTCAATCGGCTTAGTCGCTGCGGCGACCTGCGCTGTCCACAGCAACCGACTCAACGCTGAGCAGCAGCAACAGATCGAGAAACTGCTGGAATCGTTCGGCCTGCCGATTCGTTTACCCGAGCCGGTCGACGAAAAGCGCTTGGTGAGCGCGATGCGTTACGACAAGAAGGCCAAGCGGGGGCAGGTCACGTTGATTCTCCCCTCAGGTCTGGGTAGCGCCGAGCTCGTAGAGGACGTGCCAGCTGAGGTGGTGGCGGCAGGTTGGGCCAGTGTTCGTGCGTCGGTTGTTTCCTCGGCCTGAGCCGTTTACGCTGCCGGTCATATGAATTCGGCACTGGACCAACCGGAACTGTCGTCGTTGCCAAGATCACTTCGAACGACAGTGATTCTGTGCTCAATCACGGCGATCATCTGGCTGTTGGCGGTGCGAATTCTGGGGCCCTCCGATGCATGGGACCAAACGCAGCCCAGCACCATGGCCTACACCAGCGACATCATCGCCAACGGGCGATGGGTCCTGCCCGTGGAACGAGGCGAATACCCCGCGAGCAAGCCCCCACTGTACAACTGGCTGGCCGTACCCTTGGTGAAGTTGATGGGCTACTCCAGCGAGTTGGCCCACAAGTCACCGAGCATCGCAGCGCTGTTGCTGAGCTGGCTGATCATCGTACGGGTTGGACGCAGGCTTGACCGCGATGGCGGCGGCGCGCTGGGCTGGCTTGCGGGTCTGATGGTGCTGTGTAACTACACCTACTTCAAACTCGGCTATCTCGCCCGACCCGACATGCTGCTGACGCTTTGGCTCACACTGGGGTGGGTCGCCGCAACGTCGCTGCTGATTGCACCAACCGGGGAACGACATGCCCGGCGCCGACTCGCGCTGCAAGTAGTGTTCTGGCTATCCGTGCTTCTTGCAGCGCTTACAAAGGGGCCGCCGGCCGTCTTACTTCCCGGCTATGCGATTATTGGGGCCCGCTTGCTACGAGGATCGTTCAAAGAGTCGCGGATCTTCGGATGGTGGTGGGGACTCCCCATTACGATGGGACTAGTCGGCCTTTGGATCTGGGGGGTGTACCGCATCGACCCCGATCACCTGCGGCAGAAGCTGTGGTTCGACGAGATCGCCGGGCGGGTGACCGGCCTAGGCCCAGAGGGTAACCAGCTCGGGCCGATCGAGTTCGTACGGCGAATTGCGCATATGCCGACGTATTACCTGCTTCGATTCGCGCCGTGGTCGGTGCTATCGATCCTTGCGATGATCGCGATATGGAAACGCACTCCGCCAGCTTCGACCGAGGGCCGTCGGCGACGGTACTGGACGACCCTCGGCGAGACCGGCCGATGGCTCAATGGCGCCGCGGTCTTCATCGTGATCGTCATTGTGTTCTTCACGCTCAGTACGGGAAAGCGAGCCGACTACATCGCTGCGGCGTTCGTCCCGGGCGCGTTCCTGAGCGCCTGGTGGCTACGACAGCTTCCAGGACGACTCAACGCGACCGGGATATGGACTGCGCAGGTTGCTGCGGGGGTCGTGCTGGCGGTGATGAGCCTCGTAAATCAGTTTCAACCTCCTGCTAAGAAGGTGCCGCGGGAAGTCGGCGATGCGATCAACAGTTTTATCCACGAGGCCGAGCAATACCTTCAGGCCCAACCGGGCCCGGTCGTGTTCTGGGCGGCCGGCACGACCCACTTGCAGGGCTATCTGGGATATAGCGAGCCAGACGGTTCCGGGCCGCTTCGCCGCCAAATCGAGGCCGGCCAGCCGTTCTGGCTCATCGCCGGTCGCCGATCTGAACCGCTGGCGACGGTGAGAGATTGGCTGGCTGAGATGCAATACCAACTCCGAATGAGCCGGACCTGCCGCTCCGACGATCTGCCCCGATACACCGGCTGGCCCGGCGTGGTTACGCTGTACCGAGTCGAGCCTCTACCGCCCTGATCTACCCGGCTGACCGCTTGTATTCATCCTCCAAGCCGCTCGCTTCCGATAATCCAATCATCATTATTGCGCGTTTGTGAGTCGGTCGAGATCGTGATGCGATCTCAGACCCGGGGATTGTGTCGTCGTGCGAACTTTCGCCATCGTCAACCAAAAGGGTGGTAGCGGAAAAACAACGTGCGCGATCAATCTGGCTGCCATCTTCGCCAGCCGCGGTCAACGCACGCTGCTGGTGGATATGGATCCTCAATCGCACTGTGCAGCCGGGCTGGGCGTGCCCGAAGGCTGCGTTGAGAAAAGTGTCAGCGAGGTTCTGCTGCACGAGGATTTGAGTCAGCTTGAGCCGGCCGAATTTCTCTGGGAGGCTTCACGCAACCTCGATCTCCTACCCTCGACGATGCGGCTGGCCGGCCTGGAAGCGCCCGGCGGCGGACTGTACCAACTGCCTGATCGCGATCGGCGGTTGGCTCGTGTGCTCGAGTCAATGTCTGATCGGTATGACCGTTGTCTTATCGACTGTCCGCCGACCATCGGATTGCTGACGTTCAACGCGCTGCGTGCTTCCCGTGAAACCTTGATTCCTGTGGAAACCGGCTTCTTTGCCCTGCGCGGCGCTGAGAAGCAGTGCCGAACGATCCAGCAGCTGATCGATCGGCTTGGTCACCCCATCGCCTGCCACCTCATTGCCACGCTTTACGATGAGAACTCCACGCTGGCCACGGACATTCTGGCAGCGCTGCGACGTCGCTTCGCCGGGCAGATCGTGCCGGTCGTTCTTCGTGAGGACGATGTGCTTCGTGAAGCGGTCAGTTTCGGTCAGCCGGTGATCGAATACGCGCCCCAGTCCAGATCCGCGAAGGAATACCAGCAACTCGCCGACTGGCTGGAGGACCACCCGCCAAAGCGCGGCGCTGAGATCGAAGTGATGGTCGGGCGGTCGCCGGGTCCCAGGCCGGCGTTGTTTGCGATCTCTGGGCCGCCGTCGAGCCAATCCGGCGTGGCCGGGCCGCAGAGCCGCGCCGCTGAACTGGCTCGGCGCCTTCGCGACGGCCGTCAGCACGAGCAGGCCCGCGCGACAGCCGCCGCCCTCAACGAGCCCGCGTTGGCGCGGACCACCCAGGCGCCTCGCCTCAGTCGACCCGTTGATTCGCAACCCGCCGCGACGCTCGCTCCGGCCCGCGCTCCGATCCATGCTCCGATCGGGCCCGCGCCCTCAGCCGGAGCTGCGCCAGCCCATGCGCCCGCCTGCGGCGTCGAACCAACCGACCATGGCGTTCGATTCGTTCAGCCTGGTGAGGCCTGCCTCCGTATCCTCGTCGCGGGTGACTTCAACCATTGGTCCCCAACCGCCAACCCGCTGCGTTATAACTCGCAGCTTGCTGTGCATCACGCCTTGGTGGAGATTCCGCCCGGCCGCTACCAATACCGCCTGATCATCGACGGCGTCTGGCAGGCGGATCCGTACAATGCCAACGTCCAGGCCAACGGGTACGGCGAGCACAATTCCGTACTCGTAGTGCCGCAAACCGAAGGCTCGTCATGACCGATCACGTTGATCCGTTTGATGAATTGGCCGCACTGTTTCTCACAGAACCCGACGTGGTTGCTGAGGACGATGGGGGTTTCACCGCGCCAAGAGCGATCGTTGAACTGGCGATCGTCGGCCACCTGCCGGTTCGGGCCGGAGTATGGTTGACGCCCTACGCCGATGCGATCGCCTGTGAACAGGGTCCGACGGCGCTTTTGCGGCTTGATTCGGACGTGGCGTCGCTGCTGCTGCTTCGACCGCGCCACGATCACGAGCCTGATCCACCCGAAACCGCCACGTTGCCCGAGGCGATCGAGCAGTTGGCCGGCCACGCCGAGACCTGGATTCTTCGTCCGCCGCCGAGCACGCCGCTGGATCAGGTGATTGAGGCCGGAGCTGATCGAATCACGATCCTCAGCAGTGCCGATGAAGCCGCCGTCGTCGCTGCATATCAACTCATCAAAGATCTCGTCGAGGCGGCCGAGCAGGCTGGATGCAAGCTACCGACTATGGGGTTGGCGGTGCTCGGGTCCGATCGCCACACCGCCGACCGCATGCGACAACGCCTCAACCGCACCACCAACACTTTCCTCGGCATCGAGTTGCCGATGACCGCGTGTATATCCCAAATGCAGCCTGCGGTGCGCGCGACCGACTTTGGTCGATTCACCAAGGAGCCGCCGCGCTCCATGGGCGATTATTTGGAATTGATCCACGATGCAGCTGTATGCGCCGAACCTGTCCCGTCGATCGAAGCCGTGCCCGGGCCGCCTGTTGTTCACGTTCCATCACGACCCAAGCCGCGCGCCGTCGACCCCGCTGACATTCCGCGTTCCAAAGCAGTTCAACCGGCGACCATCAAAGTCCCGCCCAAGCCGACTATCGAGGTTGAACCCAAACAGCCCGAGCGCGCTCTGGAGCCCGATGAAAACGGCGCACCGATTCCCTTGGCCCAATACGTTGAATCGGTAACCCCACTTGAGAAGGTGCGCTGCCCCGGTCACGAGCTCGTTGAACTTGGCGTCGATCAGTCCGGGCGGATTCACGTGTTGGCGCGTGAAACGCAGCTTCGCGAACTTCGTATCGTCGAAACCTGGGCCAAAGCGCACCGCGAGTTGATCGCCATGGCCTGCCCCGACTGCGAGTTCGACCCGGCCGGCAAAGTCGTATCGCACGTGTTTACCGATACGCCAGCCACGGTCGCCGACCTTCACGCCAGCGATCTACATCTGCACGTCCTGACGCCCGTGATGGTACAAGGCCGCCAAGGCTGGTACGCCGCCCCGCTAAACACACCAAAGCGCTGAGCCGCTTCCCCAACGCCCACGGATATCAAGCTCTCGGTTTCCGCAGAGCTGTCGACCTGGGAACCCTAGAGCGCAACTAGAGCTTGGCGATAGCTAGCTGTGTGGCGTGAAGGATAGAAGCGAGCTCGTCGAAACAGAAAAACACATCGGCTGGCGAATCGCTACTCTTGAATTTCGAGAGGTGTTTCGCCACAGCGGCGCGTGCAAGGCCGACCACGAGCAGGTACTTGATCTCAATGTCAGTCTCGTCGAGTTCGAGGCAATCGAAGACGGCTGCTCTGTGCTCTCGAACCTTGTCTTGATACTCGCGCAATT
>CBDUST010000170.1:0-9481 GCA_965369945.1 uncultured bacterium
CAGGATAGTCTACTGTCATAGATACGATCTACGTCTCTTCAAGGGACCGAAAGGTGCATTGCTACCGGAATCCACTGGATGCCGCCGCCACGCTAATTGGCAGTAGGTGAGTAGTGTCCCCTGAGTAGGTGACGCCTGAGTAGGGGGCATCGGACGGCCGGTGGACCGCTAGGGGAAACAGGGGGCGTGTGGAGGTACCCGAAGATCGAGAAATCAGAAGAACCCTCACCCCAGCCCTCTCCCGGGGGGAGAGGGGGCAAGAAAGAAGGCGATATGGCGATCCGACGAGAATTCGGTCGCCGATGTCGGTGCGGTGGAAGGCGCCTTCGAAGTGGATACATTGACAGGCGGCGTTGGCGAGGTCTCGGGCGGCTTGGAGATTGTCGGCTAGTGCGGTCACCCCGAGCACGAAATCTGGAATCTGGGCTTGAATATCGTTCAGGCGAGGGCCGTTACACTCCTGCTCGCCCCCGGAAAGCTCGCCCCCGGATAGCTCGCCGCCGGATAGCTCGCCCCTGGAACGCTCGCCCCCGGAACGGTTGGCGGTTCGTCCGGGCAAAGCTCAATGAGAATGTTGGACAAGGAGACCGATCATGCTGATCCATCGTGTTCCCAGCGTTCTTCTCGTTCTCATTGTTATCTGGCTCACGGCAACACTCGGCTGTGAGTCATCAACTCGTGTGGCGACTCTTTCGGGCGAGCCGGCGATCCGCGATGAGGGGGGGATGATATTGCTCGACGATTCGCTCGGACCCCTGATCGAGCGATTCAACGCTGATCGAGACAGGCCGAGGGTGGTGGCGATCGTTTCAGCCACATGCGGC
This sequence comes from uncultured bacterium, assembly GCA_965369945.1. Classification (GTDB taxonomy): domain Bacteria; phylum Planctomycetota; class Phycisphaerae; order Phycisphaerales; family SM1A02; genus JADFNO01. The sequence continues at coordinate 825 of CBDUST010000170.1, forward strand.
GCTTGCGTTAGGGGTGCGATTGCCGTCAACGAGTCGGTGGTGAATGCGTACCCCTCCGCGCGCGTCAGCATCTTCATCGTGTGGATCGATATTCTGGCCGCGGATGACTACGCCGCGGCGCAACGAATGGCTGGGATATTCGACGATCCGCGTGTGCGTCAATTCCACGATCCGAACCGCCTTGTGGGCGATGCGTTCGCTGAAGGTCTGTTGGATGAACCACCGGCCTGGGATATGTACTTGCTTTACGCCGCTTCGGAACAGCAGCGATGGGTTGACTATCCCCCCAAGCCGACGGACTGGATGCACCAGATCGGTTTCCGCGACGTTGATCCCGCTCGACGGCGAGGCGGACATGAACTGGTGGTGGGTCTGTACGACGCCATGTCCAATCTGGGCTTTGATGCGGCGATCGAATCACCTCCGAGCGAGCAGAAAATATCAGTTGCCGTGCGTGCGACGAACGCATCGGTGAATGCTGCACTGAGAGAAGCCGCGTTGAGTGACCCGAGCCAGGCGACGCTCCCACAATGTGGCGATTGCGCCAAGGCGGGGTTCATTGGTCAATGCTCGATTGCCGGTTTCCGGCACATTGTGGCGATGCGTGAACAGATCGGTGATGACCCCGCCGCAATGGGCTTTCTCGTGGCCGGGTCGAACACGATCGACTCGCCGATGGGTAGGGATCCTCGGCTGGGCCCCATCAGCGGTGACGTGATCGTGTTGGATGTCCAGGGCATGCGGTGCCCCGATTGCCCGTCCAAGCTTGCGCTGGCAATGTTGTATCTTCCCGGCGTGAAGCGCGTTTTGGTCGATTTCGATGAGCGTGAAGCGAGCGTGACCATCGATCCGCCCAACAGCACGAGTCCCGAAACGTTGATCGCGGCGATTGAGCGATCCGGGTTTTCCGCGACGCTCCGCGACGAGAACTAACCGTCCGTTCTTGACGCCAAAGACCACAATCATGAGGGGGAAGACCGCTCGAGTAGGCCGGCGCTTAACCAACCGCTCCAATTAGCGAACCAGCACGTGCACGGCCGAGGCTGTAAGTACCATGCTGTGACAGCATGTCTCCAACGTGCGGGGTCGTGTACGTAGTTGTTCGGCAAAGAGGCCGCACGGGACGTTCAATCGTCCTGCTCGTTCGAGTTCACTTCATCGGGTAGCTTGGCGCGCCACTCGGCGGCTTGGTCAGACATGCCCCAGGTCTCGTACAGATCAACGAGGCGTTCTATCGCGCTCAACGTCCACGGATGATCGTCACCATACCTAGGCCGCCCGTTCGAGTAACTTCTCAATAGAAGAGGCTCGGCTTCGCGAGGGCGACCGAGCACCGCAAGGCACGCGCCCAGATCGTTCTCCACGTTCGCAACACGCCAGTGCTCGGGCGGGTGAAGCTTGCTCAGGGTGCGAAGAGCGGCCAGCAGGAGCGGCTCCGCCTCGGCGGCATCGCCATTGGCCACTAAGACGCGCCCCAGCCACCAGCGAATGTAGGCCACCTCACGATGTTGATCGCCGAGCCGCTCACGCCGTACCGGCAGCACTTCCCGAAGACCTGACTCGGCGGCCTCGTAGTTCTCGGTGTGGTATTCATTCCGCGCGAGGGCGGCCAGCGTCTTAATCGTTTCGGGATGCTGATTCCCGAGCGAGCGACGTTGCAGTGACAAGGCCTCGCGAAGGAGCGTGAGCGCGGACGCGTAGTCCCCCTTCCGTGCTAGCGTCCTGGCCAACCCACGCAGGTTTGTTGCTACGGCCGGATGATCCTCTCCGAGAAGCTCCCGACGAAGAGTCAACGCCTCGCGGTGCAGCACTTCGGCCTCGTCATACCTCCCAAAGCCGACCAGCAGAGCGGCCAGATCAACCAGATCATTCGCCACCACAACGTTCTCGATCCCGAACATCTGCCGATGAGCGTCGAGTATCTCGCGCAGCAACGTCTCGGCGGTCTGCTGATTACCCATGATGCAAAGGAACGCAGCGATGCCGTTGGCATCGGTGTCGAGCAGAGGGTATCCTGCGCGCAGGAGTCTGCGATAGAGCGCCGCTGCTTCTTGAACGACTGGACCGGCGGTCTCAAGCTGACCGGTATCGTGGTACAGGATGGTAAGATCGTTCAGCAGTGTGAGAACCTTCTCATGCTCAGCTCCATGCAGCTTCCTTCGGATCGAAAGAGCTTGCCGCAGATGCGTCTCTGCCTGTGAGTCGCTGCCGTTTATCTGGTACAGCAAGCCCAGGCGACGAAGGCAATCGGCGACATCCGCGTGCACCGAGCCGTGGTGCTGTTGGAGCACGTCAAGAGCACTGAGGTACTGCAGTTCGGCCGCGGAGTAGTCGCCCAGACTCTCGTACGTGGCGCCGAGCGTACTCTGCGCAGCAGCCCGCACTTCCGGATAGTCGGCCAGCTCGTTTTCGACCCGCGCGGCCGCGAGGTCGAGTAGATCGCGAAGCACGCTGACGTCACGCCCTCTGGCAACCTCGGGATCGAGCGCGGCAAGCATGCTCTGGAGGAAGGCCGTCACCTGTTGGCTCTTGAGTGCTTCAAGGCGCGCCCGCTCGGTCTGTTGCTCCGCAAGAAGGCGCGCCGCCTGCTCATCTCTTCGCGCCGAATAGGCCACATCGCGTTGCTGAGCCAAGCGGCTTGCCGATACTGCCGCCACAACCGCGATGGTGGTGATGAGCAGGAAGATGGTGGCAGCGAAACCCACCGCAACACGGTGCTGACGCAGCGTTCTACCAAGCCGTGCGAGCGCACCTGGTGCTCGAGCCGAAATCGGCTCGCCTGAGAGGTAACAACGCAAGTCCGCGGCGATCGCCTCGGCGGACTGATACCGGGATGTGACGGATTTCTCCAGGGCCTTGAGTGCGATCGCGTCGAGATCTCTATCGATGACCTGATCGATTGCTGAAGGCCGAAGCGGCTCGGTCGTCTCGATGGCTCGCGTTGCAGAGGCGAGGTTTTCGCCGATTTCATAAGGAAGTTTGCCGGTCAGCGCTTCGTAGAGAACCACGCCGAGTGAGTAAACGTCGCTTCGTACATCCAGGTCACTGGCGTTGCCATGCACCTGTTCCGGCGACGCATAGGCCAGCGTGCCTATGAACTGATCCGTGAACGTTGCCGAGTAGTCACTTGCGCCCTCCGTGTCGACTATTTTCGCCAGCCCGAAATCCAGCAGGTGCGGTTCATCGACGGCGTCGACCAGGATGTTGGACGGCTTAAGATCGCGGTGGATCACACCGTGTTGGTGAGCATGTGTCAGTGCTTCACAGACTTTGATCAAGGTGGCCGCGACTTCGGTCGGGCTTCGGCGGGCAGAATCATCGGGCCAGGCCCACTTCGTGATCGGCACGCCGTCGATCCACTCCATCGCCAGGATAGGTACGTCGTCCACCACATCCATACCGCGTACTTTCACGACATTCGGGTGCCTCAGCGTGGACGCCGCCTCGATTTCCCGTTCGAAGCGACCGCGCATGGCCGGCGTTGCAAATGAACCGGCCAACAATCGCTTTAGGGCAATTGGCTGGTCCGACTCCGGATCCAGGGCGCGGTACACCACACCCTGTCCTCCTCGGCTTACTTCCTCGACCAACTCATACCGGCCGATCCGGCCGATCGGCAATGGGGTCTCCGCAGCGCGGATTCGCTGAATCCATCCGTCACCGGGCTCGTCAAAGCCGAATTCGCCCAGCATCGGGTTGTCGTCGACGCCAGGGTCAATGGATCGCGTGTTGTCCATTCGGTTGATCCTCTTCGCGAATCTGACCGGCAATGATTTCTTTCAAACGGTTCCGGATACGCTGTTTGACTTTGTGAACGGCCTCGGTGGTCATTTTGAAATCGGCCGCTACGCGATCCACCGTCTGACCTGCGAGCAACTGCTCAAACACCTCAATACTGCGCGGCTCGTGGGTTTGGCGAAGTCGGGCCACCGCACGGCGCAGATGGTGGTCTGCCCACTCTCGCTCCCACTGGCGGTCGAGCTTCTCTTCATTGACCGGTTCCCGCGACTCCCCGCCATCACCATCTACCCTTCGTGATGCGATCTTTGGACGGCTTATGAGCCGAATCACTTCATTCCGCACAATTCGTCCAACGAAGCTGCGGAACTTCCCCCGTATGGGCGAATAGCTAAACGCGACCAGGGCTTTGGAAAGCCTCACCATGACGATCTGGCGGATGTCCTCAGCGTCGGCATGTTGCAACCCGCAACGGCGACCGTAGCGCACGATCATCTCGCCGTACTTGACGTCGAATTCCCGCCACGCCACTTTGTCCGCTGGGTTGCGAACCCGGGAAAGGAGGGTAGGAGAGGTTGTGCTCGAGCTCATTGGACACTCCTCAGCCCTGAAATCCCATCCGGCGGGAGGCGAGGTCTTGGACCTTTGGAGTTGCCTTTCCTCGCCTTCGTCGCATGGCGTTGTCCATCATGCCGTGATTCGCCGGTAGTTACCAGTGAAGACCCAAGCGTGAGCCATACGATCCGTAGTACGCGGCAGAACCTCGTTACGTTGCCTAACGGTTACCGTTTCAGGCGCGTTGGCGCGGTTTTCAAGGCAGTTTAGGCCCTCTGAATATGCTCGTATGACAGGGAGATGTTGCAATGAAGTTGCTTTTGTCGCTTTTGACGCTGGAGGCGGCAATTAGCCCGGTCACGTTGGCTCAGCCATCGCAAGACTGTTCGGTCCCGATGTTCGATAACCCAGAGTACTGTGTGGGCCTGCGCCCCCTATCCGTGGCCACCGGTGATCTGGACGGTGACGGCAATCCGGATCTGGTCGCGGGTCTGCAGGGTGGGCTGATTGATGACTCGGTTGTTGTGCTGGGAGCGTTTGATTCGATTTACGCGGCGACAGTACCAGCCAAACATCCCTCCTGTGCCTTGGCCTTGCGAATACGTTTCGATCGTGCCGAGCAGGGCAGACATCAAATAAAACTGGCGATGGTCGATGCCGACGGGAAGTCCGTAGGGAAGTTTCCGGAGGCGGTGTGTGAGGTCAAGATGGCCGACAATCAGAGTTACGCCGTCGTCAATCAGATAGTGAACCTGATCGGGCTGCCGCTGAAGGATTACGGCAACTACGCAATCGACTTGTCTATCGACAATCGACATGAGGCCTCGTTGCCACTGGAAGTGAGGCCAGTACCCCAATCGCCCAACGCAGGGACGACAGACGCCGACGAACCGTGGGCTACCTAACTGGGCCTGTTGAGTAATTGCAACTGCGATACTGGCGCTGGTGATCGTGGTGGCGGGCTTCTCTTCGTGCGTTCGTGCCTCCGTGCCTTCTTTCATGCCCGCTACCCAGGCGTCGACTAGCTAGGGGGCGCACACGGAGCGAGGGGAAACCCTGGTAGCGGAAACGTACTTGGCCTGGTTTCCTGCCCGACAGTAGGATGGCTACCACAATGATCGACATTCCTGTGGTATTGGTGCTTGGGGCGGGCGCGAGCAAGCCATATGGATTTCCACTTGGTAGGCGGCTTAGAGATGACGCTATTCTTCCGCCAGATAACGATCTGAAGATAGCGCTCGCACGACTCCACAAGTCGCACTCTATGCAGCTTTCTGAGTTTCAAGGCAAGTTGCGCTCCGCTCGACGGACATCCATTGATGCCTTTCTGGAGGCACGCCCCGAGTATGAACCGCTTGGAAAGCTCGTAATCGCATATCACCTTATCAAGCGCGAGAACGAGGACAACCTGTATTCGGTGAAGAGCGAACAGGACTGGTATCAGTATTTGATTGAGATGATGCTGACCGAAGGCTTTGATGGTTTCGGGAGAAACACACTGTCGATCCTAACGTACAACTACGATCGCTCCCTTGAATACTACATGTTCAAGATGTTGAAGCCGTACGGGCGGTCCGACCAAGAATGCCGCGATGCAATGCGCCAGATTCCCATCTTACACCTGCACGGTCAGCTTGGCCTCTTGCCCGAACTGCACGACGAGGGCCGACCCTACGAGAACGAGCTTGACGCGCACTATCTTCAACTCGCAGCCAGAGGAATTAGCATCGTACATGACGAGTCCCTTGAGCAAAACCCGGTTTTCACCGAGGCTCACCAACTACTTAGCAACGCCGACTACGTCATATTCCTTGGCTTCGGCTATCTAGACAAGAACGTGGAGCGTCTGAAGCTTGGCGAGAATCGCAAGGAGAACACGGCCTATCGGGGCACCGGAGTTGATGTCACGCAATCGGAAGCTGAGTTCCACGCGCGACTTTTTCCGCCCAACCCCAGGGGCCGGATTGACCGGACACGAATCGCAATCGACACGAAGGTGACAAGTGTGATGGATTACATTCGTAACAACGTACAACTGTTCCGGAAGAAAAAATAGCGACGGAGCCGCAACGGTCGCCAAGGTGCTGGGCCGTGGGCGTGTGATGGTGGTGGGTTAGCGGGAATCACTACGCGAGGATTGCAGCATCCGACTGAGCAATCGTGGAGCCCACTCGGTGACGGTACTGATTAGGGTGGCCATGGTCACAATCTTGGCGACCAGCCACCAATCGAATCCGTCACGGAATATCGCAACGATCACGCCGATCAGAAAGCCGAGCGTTGCACCGCCCCAAACTGCGTTTCGACTATTCCAATGGAGCCAGAGCATCAGGGCTGCCAAGGCATAGAGAATCCACCAAACCACTTGTTCACCCATAGTTGATTGAACGGAATGCCGTTGAGCGAAGGCTGTGGGTCACGTTTCGCAGACCCCCGCATAGCGGATGGTCCTTAGAACAGCAAGTACAAGACGAATGCAACACCCCCAACGAGGGCAATTACGACCCAACAACCAATGCTCACTTTCATCTTTTCCCTATCTATTAGCTTCTGCAACCTTTCAGATACCTCTGGCGCGTCAGGGTCGCGGTCTGCTGCCTCGTCTAGTTCCTGCTCTTCGGCCTCGGTGTGTTCGCTCATGGTGAGGGGCCTCCTTCGGGACAACGGGGCTGGTGCCGTCGAGTCGGGGTGCTGGTGATCGGCAAGTTCGTCCGGTCCAACATCTTCAGGGACGCTATGAAAGAGCTACTGACTGCTGAGAATGTGGAGTACAAAGAATCAGTCTCCTAGTTCGTTGATCTTGTCATCGATGATCTCGATATATCTTTGGATTGTGTATTCACGATAATCTCCGCGCTCAGAATGTTCTCCAGCTGTTGGCCTAAGCCAAAACCACAATCCCTGAAAACGATCAATCGCTTTGTTACTGCTTCGCCAACCATGTGTCTCGTTTTCTACACCATCCAAAATAGTGAGGAGATCATCATATTGTTCGAAGGCACCGAGGTTTCTTGCGTTTTGAATGCCATTCCCGATATTGACTTGGACGGTATGCATGTGGCCTTCATATAGCTGCTGTAGCCGCTGGCCCAATGCTACTGGCTTCTTACTAGGCAATTCTTCGAGCATTTTGATAGCGTGCTGTTTCAGTCCAGAAAGCTGTTTGCACTTGCGTCTGATTCCCGCTTTGCGCTCTCTGGCTTTTGGCAATAGTGCATCCCAAGATCGCTTCGGCATAAGAACTATCAGGGTGAAGGCAAAGCCAGCAGCCAATACCCACCCAGGATGCTCATCTACCCACCGCAGGGTGCCTCCAACATCGCGGGCATCATTAACCCAGCGAACTCCTACTACTCCGATCATGAGAATCCCCCCCAACCCTGCAATGACGCGAAGCACGGGACCGAGAATGCTACGTACTCGCATATTCCCATCCTACCACATCCCCCCACGCCTTGCGTCTAGTGCATAGGCACATAGGTCTACCAGAGGTTCGGCAATGTGGGGCGGTGATGGTGGTGGGTCAGTTTGGGATAAAAAAGATGTCAGGATGAATTGTCGGAATCCCGATTTCATCGGGACGGCTTTACGTTGCGAGGCGGTTGATGGTGTTTGGGGTGGTGACGGGCTCTCAGTTCTGTACTTCGGGTTGCCAATCTTCCAGGCCGTGCAACGCGCGGGAGGCGGCGTATTTACGGACACGGCCTCCAGTTGGCGAGGACGGTGAGCACATCAGATGCGCCCACGGTGCGGTCGGAGAACTCCGCAAGCGCCTCCATGATGCGTTGCGAGTCAGAATCGTGCAGTGTTTCGCCCAATGTGCCCATGGCTTTCACCCTCGCCACGACAAGAACAAGCGCGGTGACTACGAGGTGGCGCGTCACGACTTGAGCCCATGGTGCAAGTCCGCACCACACTCGGGACAAGCTGTGGGCGGTCCTTGTTCTTGATGCATGGCTCGACCGTGACGTACGTCATGAATCGGCCCTCCCCGGAGCATCGTGAAGATAAAAGGCTCTCAAGCTGCCGCGCTCCACATCACGAATCCTGCTTCGCATCGTTGGCGCGGCGAGCCTTGATGAACGACCAACCGCACAACACCACAAACAGAAGGCAGACGATGGCCATGGCAGCTTGGACTGCAACCGCGACCGGCCGGTCGAGTTCGCCTCCGGACAGAAGCACGGGTAGCTTCATCAATCCTTTGACGGTTCCTGCGAAACCCAGCAGACCAATGGCAGCAGCAACGTGCATCGCGTACTTCCACACGTGATCCTTCAGGGCAGCCACACCGAGGAGCGCCAACGGCAGGCCAAAGAACGCCGGGATCAACGCCGTCACGTGCTCGCGACCAGTGCCGACAT
>CBDUST010000171.1:0-9481 GCA_965369945.1 uncultured bacterium
GATCGCCATGGTCCACGATCCCGCTGAGGAAGGTGGGGTTGGCGACGGGATCGCGATCCTCGGCATCAAGCTCTGTTCCGTCGAAGCCGGCTAGCAGAAAGACGTCCTCAACGAGCTGGAAGGTTGCCGCGCGATCGGTCGTGCCATCCGGGTTGGCGCAGTCCTGATCGACGTAGTACGTCCCGGCCGCGACCCAGATTTGGTCCTGCGTAAAGCCATCGGCGGCAGCAAGGGCATCCTGCAAGTACCTGAACGCCGTGCCCCACCCAACACCGTTCCCGCACGCCTCAAGGCTTCCGTCTACGTACCACGTGTCAGCATTGGCAGATGGATTTAGACCGAATACAGCGGCCAAACACGCAATAATCACACAGAATAGCCGATAGGTTCTTTGTTTGAGATTCACGAATAGTCGATAGATTTTCTGTTTGAGTTTCATGGGTCTTCTTTCTAATTTTTAGGCGCGTCAGATACCTGACGCGTTGTGCACGGGTCCGTATCCCCAGTGGATGCGGACCCTTTCCAGTTTCAGACACTTCTTAACCCGTTGTTTTCGTATAGGCGCCTCCTTATCTTGTGCACGCTCGTTACCCCCAGTTTGCGAGAAGAATGAGCAGATCGACTGCCCCGACGACACGATCACCGGTGAGATCGGCCGGACAGTCTTCACAGTCGTCGCATGGTCCCCAACTGCCCAGGAGAATGAGCACGTCCCCCGCGCTGACGACGCCGTCGCCGTTGAGGTCGCCGAGTATCCCCTGCTGCGAGGGACTCAGAAGAACCCCGACCGTGGCGTCAAGCTCGTCGCTGTGCGCTCTTGCAATGATCTGACCGCTCTGATTGATGCCGCTGGCGACCGCCATGTCTCCATTGAACGAAGGCCTGGTAAGATCATTGAGATCTGTCAGCACCCCATCTGACCAGACGAACGCTCGCAAGTCGTTACCACTCGAACCTCCTACAACGACTTGAGCGTTATTGATATCCAGCGCGGTTGACCCCGTGAACCCTGGAAGGGGTTCAATGTGGAACGGCTCACCGTCAACGAACGCAAACGCACGCCATACGGTTGCCCTAAGGTCTGGATCGAAGAGACGGCCCCGCCCCGCGACGTCCCGACGATCATTAACCGCACGGCCTTCGCTCGTGAAGCCGCCGGGAATAAAGGGCAGTTTGGTAACCCTACCGTCGTCCCAAATGAACGCATGTGAATCAATTATGTTGCCGACACCCATCCAACCGGTGATTGCTCCATCGTCATTAATCCCGAATGCCCGGTTATTCGCGCCACCGATCGACGGGCCGAGGTCGATCATTCTGCCGTTCTCCCAAATGAAAGCCTGCCACGGACCGATGAGGTTGTTGCCCCAAAATCCTGCTATTTGTCCAGCACAATTGATATCGAGGGCTTCGGACCAGTTGCCGCCGGGCAGTGCGCCCAGGCTGGTGAACTGATCCGTTTCGAAGTCGTACAGGAAGCCGAGATGGCCGAATTCATCACCGCTGATGACGTGATATCCCACGACCTTTGAGCCGTTTATCGCTAAACCCCCGCTCTCCGTCGTACCGGCGGGCATCGGGATCAACTCCAAGCCGGTTTCCGCCGTCCAGCGAAAGGCGCGCTTGACGAGGGAGCAGGTTACGACCCCCGCCACGTCCCCAGCCTCGTTCAACGCGTTGGGGCTGACGGCCGCCAAGTGGTCCCCACACTCAAACCCGGCAATGATCGCCGTCACCTCATACTCCGGCGGCCCGGAAATAGCCACGCCCCCGGAATGTGCCCCTTGTGCGCTCACCATCGCCGCCAGAATCGCCAAACTCGTTGTGTGTTGTCCGTTCATTGTTCGTTCCTCGCGCGACCACCCCCGGCAACGGTCGCTGCTTTATACGTCGTGCCTTCTAATCCCTTATGCCACCCTTCTATATGCCGGTTTCGCGGATATCTTGCGCAATCTGATCGATCTTTCTTCCCCTCATTGACGTGGCCTCAGTCTCCGGGCGCACCGTCTCCACGGCCAGCTGCTTGAGCGTTTGTGGATTCCCGATCTTCCTCATCCCTATACCCTCAATTCCTAGGAACTGCTCACCCACCATACAGGTAAACCAGGGAAGATGGGGGAACAAAACGAGAGAAAAACACGTGGCTTCATGAGATTCGCCCCGGAATCCCCCCCGCGTTCCCGTTAGGGCGTTGTATGCCGCCTGATCAGGCGTCACCTGCCTAGGCGTCACCTGACTAGGGGACACTAGGGGACAACAATCCGCATCCTGGCCACGCAATCGCTGTTCTCGGCCCTATGGGTCAAGTGAGATTAGGGAAAACCCTAAGTGTGTCTGGCGGTCCAGCGCCCGCTGATCACAGCTCGAACTGCCGGTGGCGATGCGCTGACTTGGTCCGCTCAAAGCTCGATCTTGTCGGTGCCGAGTGCGCCGTGTTCGTCCATGCCGCCCTTGGACGGTGCTGCTTCACCAGCTTCGGTGCCGGTTGGGATGTCGCCTGCTTCGCCGGTGAGCTGTGCACGCTTCAGGCTCAACCCGATCTTCCGTTCCTCGATATCTACACGGAGGATTTTGACATCGACCTCTTCACCCGACTTGACGATGTCCTGCGGGTTCTCGACTTTTTCCTCTGACAGTTCGGAGATGTGCAAAAGACCTTCGAGCCCGGGTTCGAGTTCGACGAACACGCCGAAGTTCGTGATCTTGGTGATCTTGCCGTGTACGACCATACCGGGTTTGTAGGCTTCGGGGATGGCTTTGAGCCAGGGGTCTTCGGTGAGGTGTTTCACGCCAAGCCCGACGCGCTGTTTTTCCTGATCGATGTCGAGCACAAGGCACCGGATTTGATCGCCCTTCTTGAACTTCTCGTTGGGGTGAGCGATCTTCTCGGTCCAGGAGATATCTGAAACGTGCAGGAGTCCGTCGATACCGGGTTCGATCTCAACGAAGGCGCCGTAGTTGGCCAGGTTGCGAATAACGCCGTCGATGATTGTGCCGGGCGGATATTTCTGTGCGACAAGCTCCCAGGGATTCACCTCGGTCTGCTTCATGCCGAGGGAGATTTCGTGCTTGTCCTTGTTGATGTCCAGTACGACGACCTCGACCTCTTCACCGACATCAATAAGTTCGCTGGGATGATTGACGCGGCGGGTCCACGACATTTCCGAGACATGCACGAGCCCCTCGATCCCTTGCTCGAGCTGCACGAACACGCCGTAGGAAACGAGGTTGACGGCTTTGCCCTTGATTCGGCAACCGATGGGGAACTTCTCTTCGATCTCTTCCCAGGGGGAGGGCTCTTTTTGCTTCAGCCCGAGCGCGATTTTCTCTTTCTCGAAGTCGATGTTGAGTACTTTGACCTCGATTTGTTCGCCGATCTTCACGACGTCGCTGGGGTGAGAGATCCGTCCCCAGCTCATGTCGGTAATGTGCAGCAGACCATCGAGCCCGCCAAGGTCGACGAAAGCGCCGAAGTCGGCGATGTTGGTCACTGTGCCGGAGACTAGGTCGCCTTCCTTGATGGTTTCCAAGAGCTTGAGCTTGGCGTCTTCTCTTGCCCTTTCGATAAGTTTGCGGCGGCTGATGACGATATTGCGCCGCTCCTCGTCGATCTTGAGTATCACCGCCTTGACCATCTTGCCGATGAACTCGCCGATATCGCCGGGCCTTCGAATATCGACCTGTGAAGCAGGCAGGAAGACCGGGACGCCGATGTCTACAAGGAGGCCGCCCTTGATCTTGCGCATGCAACGACCTTCGACCTCGTCGCCTTCAGCGTGGGTTTTGAGGATCTCCTGCCAACCGCGAATGCGGTCGGCCTTGCGCTTGGAAAGCTGTACGGTGCCGGTGGAATCTTCCAGATCCTCTAGAAGGACCTCGATGATGTCGCCGGCCTGCAACTCGTTGTAGTTGTCGAATTCGCTTTTGTTGACCAGGCCTTCGGACTTCAGTCCGACGTCGATGACCACGTCGTCACCCGCCTTTCCGACGATCCGTCCTTTGAGGATGGTGCCGGGTTTGAAGTCCTGGATGTTTTCCTGGAGAAGGCCGTCCATATCTCCGGTGGCGACCTCTTCACCGAGCGCCTCACGGATCAAGCTTTCCACTTCGCCTTCTTCGATACCGATCTCTTCAATGAGGTTGTAGTCGACCATAGTTCTGTTGTAGGGGTGTCTTTGGTTGCGCTTGCGGCACGCCCCGCAGCGACAAGAGTTTGGTCAGATCGTTGGTCCGGGCACCCAACACAGGCGCCCAAGCGTGCATTCAAAAGAGGCGAACAGTATAGACCCAAACGCCGGTCGCCGCGACCATCTTGGTTCTGGGGCGACCGTGCCTGGAGGCTGGCCTGGCAGGGTATCGCTCAGGTGGCAGCAGGGGGCTGCACCGGTGGGCCGGCTTCGAACTGGGAATCGCCGCCGCGACCGGCAAGCGTCCGCCTCATCAGCACGAACCACACGGCCCCGATGACGGTCAGCGCCAGGCAGATCGCGAAGACCCAGGCACCCGCCCCTGGCTTGAGCCACTCGAACGTTTCATACAGGCTCACGCCAATGACCGGCGCCAGAAGTCCCCGGATACCTGTCAGAGTGACGTGCACGCCCATGTATTGCGACGCCTTCTCGACGGGCGCGAAATCGTGGTGCCCCAGGTTCCACGCCAGCACTCCACCGCCAAACGCCAGTCCTTTCAGCGATGCCCCCAGGAAAAGCAGCCAGGGTTGCATGGTCAGCGCTGCGATGAGCACGGTGGTAGTTGAGGTGACGAACGCCCAACTGTGTATGGCTCGAAATTGAAGAATGTGCACGCGGTCAAGGAGTCGAGACCACAGCGGAATGCTCAGCGGCATCAGCAGTAGGGGGATCGTGGTCATGATCGCTACGGATGTTGATTCGCTGAAATGGAATCGATCCTTGAGCATGAGGATGAGCGGGGCGCCCACCATCAGGTTGCCGGCGCCGAAGACGAACATGCAGGTCATGTACCGGCGAAACTTGTGGTCACTCAGCAGGATGGCCCGCCACTGCAGTGGATTGACAAGCGAAATCGTTGAGTCAGCTCCATCCTGCTCAGCCTTGATCAAAGCGCGGTGACCGCGCATTCGCATGCCGCTGTAGGCCAGCGCTCCGATAAATCCGATGCCCGCGGCCACCGGATACACAACGCGGAACGCTTCCGGGTTGAAGTTCATGGCTTGGCCAATGGCGTAAGCGGTGCCTGCCATAAGAATCGCCTGGACCGTGGCGAGCTTGCCGGCCAGGGTCGCCCGAGCGTGGCGCGGATAGTTGGCCCGCCAGACGGTCGAGCGCAGCGTCACGACGCCGGCCCAGGCCATCCGAGCCCCCACGGTCCCGATAACGAGCAACCCAAGTCCCGCCCCGCTGCGCGGCGCCAGCGCGATCATCCCCACCAGCAACGTCATCAATATCTGCAATGCAGCGATCAATCGGATCTTGTTCCGGCCGTGTCCAAGTGCGGCCCATAGGAAGCTGACCACGTTCGCTAAGGCCGGCGCCCCTTGAAGGACCGCCACAGCCAAACTCAAGGTGGCCGGGCGCACCGTCCCTTCAAAGGCGCTCTTGGCCAGTACGCCTGCCACGCCGCCTTCGGCCGCCCCCAGAGCCACCGGCAGCAGCGACCACACGATCAGTTCGCGGCGATAGTGCCCTCGACTGAGCCGCGGCATCGAGGCGGGATGGAAGGAGACGATCGCTTTGGTGACGGTGCGAATAGCCAGGCTGACAGGACTCACGGTTTAGCTTTGGCGCAGCAATCCGTGCGGGCAAGCGCGAGGACAGTGTTGGCGCAACAAAACGCTCCCGGCAAATGAAGCGGGGAGCGCAATCAGTTGAGGTTGGGGAATCCCGGTGAGTCTGGCGGTTCCGGGCAAGTCCGGGCGAGTCCGGTGGACCGCGCTTACCGCGGGTTGCCGCTTGTGTAGGTGACCGGATAGGGGCTCAACCGGCTCGGGTGATCGGTGTACCACGCCCGGCCGAGGTCATCGAAGAACATCCGCTTGTTCTGGTTGTAGGCAACAGCCATATTGCGTTGATCGTCCACTGGGCGGTCGGTCATCCCCTGAAGTTCAGGGGTCAGGTCGCCTCGAATGGCGTTAAAGCTCACATCGTAAGGGCTGCTGGGGCTGCTACTGCATCCCACAAGCACGGCGCCGCTGAGGGCCCCAAGAATCAGTCCAGCAAGAATCCGCATTGTCTAAAGCCTCGTGTTGGGGGCGTTTATGATCTTACTCTACCATTCAAGATGTACCATACGGCCGTTTCCGTGTCAATGATCCAGAAAATCTGGGAGCGTAAAATCTGCGATGGACCGGGAATAAGATCGCCACGGGCCGATCCTTCGGCTACCCTGGAGATGGCGGCGTTTAGCCCCCCTCGGGACCGCTCAGGCGTAGATGGGGCCTATTTGCTCGTGCCTAAGTTACCCCCTGGGATCGCTTGTTCGCGACGATGGCCAAGCCTCCATCGAGTGGAAGGCCGGGATCGATGGGAAGCGAACCCACTTTGCATCGGGGTTCGAGCAAATCCCTTCTACGTTGGAGACACCGTCTCCGCGAGTGACCCGGAGGGGCTAAGCGCCGCCGTTTTTTTTGCACTCAACTTGCGTCGCGTGTAGTTCGGCTCCGACCGGCGCGCCGAAGCCTAGCTCATGTCCAGCGGCGCTGACCGGCACGACCTGAATCGATCCATCATCACGCAATAAGACCGCCTCCTGCGCCAGATTTACCGTTGGGCAGACGTGTCGCGGAACGAGCAAGAGCAGTTCGCCGCGCGCCGGACCCGGGCCGGATTCGATCGAGAGTGGTAAATGCTCTTCGCTGGGTTTGAGCACAATCAACTCCGGATGCCCGATCACCGCTGCGCATGGATCGCCGGCCTCTGCTGCGATCGCCTTTGACCCAGCGTCGCAGGTGGCGATGTTCGGTGTAGGTCGCGACACAACTCGAGATGCAACGACAGCCGCAGGCTGGAGCTTGGCCTGCGTGACCGCTGTTTGTGTCGTCGTATCTGAAAACACGACTGTGCCGGGTGAGATGCGATGGATCGTATTGCTCAACTCGGCAAACGGGCGGTAGGCCAGTGCATCAAGAAACGTCATTGCCCCGCTGGTGATTAGCTCGTCGACCTGGCAACCCTGCCTGACAAGATGTACGCAAAGATCGACAACTCCCTCGTAGATTTCCCACGCCTTGATTCGACGAAGATCTTGCTCGTCATCGCGAATATGACCTTCATAGGCGTGGACGCCGCGAAATCGCTCACCAGACGCCTGCGCCACGGCCACAATTTGCTGACGATCCGCAAGCTCAACGCCTGTGCGGTTCATCTGCGGATTCACATCGACGAAGATGCCCAAGTGAATCGGAACGGACTCAGCTGCGTTGGGGTCCTCACACAGCACCGACACAGCGGTGCGATCGTGCTCTCGGGCCAAGTCTGCGGCGCGCTCCAGGGCAGGCCCGATGAGCGTGTAGGCGATCAGTAGGTCAGCGCCGCGGATGTCGAGTCGATCAAGCGTTTCCAAGAGAACCGCCGCTTCGCGCGTTGTCGCACACTTAAACTGGCGCACACCCGCTTCGATCATTCGCTCCCACACCTGTGGGATCTTGGTGGTCTTGACATGTGGACGCCAGCGGTTGCGATCACCCCCGGCATGGGCGATCACCTGCTGGATATTTCGATCGACCTTCTCCATGAAGATGATCAGCGCAGGCGTCGTGATGCGCTCGGCCAGTTCAGGCTCAAGGCGGTATGAGTCGGGATCAATTCCGGGCATGATGTTCATAGCAACAGATTCTCTCTACCGATTGGATCGGCGCATCCCATCAGCGGTGTTGCGAAACGCCTCAGACATCTTCTCAAGAGAATCGGGGATCACACGGACATCGCTGACAACCGTCATGAAATTCGTGTCGCCTCCCCAGCGCGGAACGAGATGCGCATGCAAATGCTCGGGTAAACCCGCGCCCGCAGCCCGTCCTTGATTGATGCCCATGTTGATCCCTTGCGGGTGCAGAGTGCGCTCGATGAGCTCGGTGCCTACTTCGAGCAGTTTCCAGAACGCGGCGCGCTGCGCCGGCTCGTAGTCCAACAGCGTCGGGCGCGGCTCTCCGAGCGCGACCAGCATATGCCCGTTTGAATATGGATAGCGATTCAGCAGCACGAGCCCATGATCGTCGCGGTAAACCACATGATTCATTTCATCTTTCTCTGGATGCTCCCAATACTCTGTCAGAAATGGCCCGGCCGAAAGCTCCGCTTCCTCGAAACCCTCAGCCTTCTCGGTGAGTTGCCGCAAGTACACCGCCCGCCACGGCGCCCAAAGGTTCTCGTGATTCATAACCGTATCGTAGCGGGGCGCTGCACGGCCTGTTGGCGGGTGCCACGCACAGCGAGTCCGCGAGTCGTGCGTGTCGGTCGCGAGTCGTTGTTCGGCACCGACGACTCCGCTTCGCGGCGCTGTCGGTGGCGCCCGTTCGTTGATTGAGCCGAGCAATGGAATCCGCGCTAGAACCGAAACGTCCAGCCGATCTTGGTCGTCACTTCCGTTGACGTCCCGTCAAATCGATCATCAAACGTATCAAACGCTTGATTCACCACGAAGAAAATCTCATTGCCCGGCTCGATGATCCAACGCAATCGGCTATTGATCCCCAGCGAATCCGACACGTTGTCCCATTGAATGAAGTTCGTCCACGCGATGTCGGGAGTGAACAGCAAGTTCACTCGCGCTTGGGCGACTTGCACTTGGAATTCGCCGCTCGGCAGATCGATATTGTTCTGCTCCCACTCAACGCCAAGTAGAAGATTCGGCGACGGCCGCCATTCAGCGCCAACAACCGTATCCAACCGATCACCATCGAAAAACTCACCCGCCTGGATCGACGCGCCGAGACTCAAGGGCCGACTCTGGGTCGTCGAGATGTTCACATCAACACGGTCAAAACGATGATCACCCACGGGGATCACCACGCCGGGGTTGATCTCAAACGGCCGGGTCAGAACCTCGCGATTGAATTGGTACTCAACATTGAATTCATCGCCGGCGTGGTTCTCGATCGTGATCAAATCCAACTCGAGGTCGCTGGATTCCGTGTGGTCGTTCAAATCGGTGATCAACATCGGGTTTACGCCCACATCGATCGTGCGTATCCAACTATTTTCGGGCCGCCAGCGATACTGTAAACGCGCGAAGTATTCACGAATTCCACGCCGCGGCACGAAACCAAGCGCAGCGTCATAACGATCGCCGATTTCGGTGAAGCCAGCGAAGGCAAAGATGCGATCGTTGGGATAACTCACGCGCGCTCCCCAGGCGTGATCATCGCCGTCACCGCTCGGTGATGAGCTGTGCAGGAAAAATGCGTTCCCTTGCACGATCTTGTTGCCGAAGACGTGGCTGTTTCGGAAATTAAAGTCACCGCCCACGACCGTGTTGTCATCATTACTCGCCGGATCGCCGATTG
>CBDUST010000172.1:0-9463 GCA_965369945.1 uncultured bacterium
CGGCGTGTCGAACGTCAACGAACGGCCGTGATCGCCATCGACACGCCGTGGCCGGCTGGGCTAAACGGTCAGAAGCATCTTCCTCATCCCACGATGCCCCGATGCCTTCCTCGCCTACGGCTCTGCCACCTCGGGAATCGAAAGGTATCTTCTCACCTCGTCCGTCTTGAACCCGACGGCCATGGGGCGGATGACGCCAGGCAGCACGCCGACGTCGTAAAGCTCCTTAACGACGCCGCTGAAACGCAGCCAGTGGGGGGTATCGAACGTTTTCAGATTGACGACCATAAGACCGCAGCGGGTCTCGGCGTCGCGCTGCCGCAGGTTCTCCTCCAGGGCGAGGTCCTGGAACGTGCGGTTCTCGCGACGATCGGACAGCCCGACGATCGCATCGTCACCCAAAAAAGTCAGACCTCTTGCGTACCCCGGTAGAAACACCAGTGGCTCGAACTCGCCTTTACTCAGGTTCACCCGACCGAAGAAGCCGGTGCCCGAGTCGATCAGCCACAGCGTATCGTTGTGCCATCGCGGCGAGTGCGGCATGGAAAGGCCTTCGCAAACAATCTCATTGGACTCGATGTCGATCACGACCCCGCCCGCGCCGCGCCGATCTCGCCAGCCGTCGTGGACGTCCGAGCGGCTGATCGCCGTCGCATAACGCGGCTTGCCGTCGCGCGCCGCCAGCCCGTTGAGGTGGCACCGGTCCTCCGGGACAAGCTTGGAGATCCATGGCGGCCGCCAGAACGGGCGAAAGTTGTGGTCGTCGTCAATGGTGGCCAGGCAATTGAACAGTGTGTTCGTAAAGATCACTCGGCCGTCCTCGTCGATGACGATGTCGTGAACGTCAACGTCGCCGGTCACCCTCGATTCCCGAGGCACGTAAACAGCGTCGTATCCTTGGAATGTCTCGCCGGGTTTCAGCGTGTTGCGGAATCGCCAAATCTGATAGAGCGTGCTGACGTGGATTTCCCCGGCGGTGGCGTGCATCCCCATGACACGCTCCAGCGTCCGCTCGAACACGGACAGCCGCCCGTTGGGCTGCACGCCGATGAAGAAGATCTTGCCCGTTTGATAGGTGGTGAGCACCAAACTGGCTTGCTACCCCGCCAGCCAGGCGTTGAACATCCTGGACGTCGTCACCTCGATCTTCGGCACATCGGCTGGGGCGTTGGAATCAGCGTTCATGTCGGGCAAAGCATACTCTGGCCGCGATCAAGGCGGACCTCCCGGCGGACCTCCGAAGTTGCGTACAAGAATGAGAAGGTCCGCGACGTCCACCGTGCAGTCGCGGTTAAGATCGCCAAGGCAATATGGCACACAGGGTTCCGGGCAGGGGCCCCGATTGGCCAGAAGCAAAAGCAGATCGGCCACGCCGACCGAACCGTCACCGTCAAGATCACCCCATATGACGGGGCTGAAGACGACGTAGCTCTCGCCCGCGCGGTAGTTACCGCCCGCGTCGGCGCGATATGCCCCTACAATCACATCGTCCAGCCCGTCCCCGTTTACATCACCAACCCCAGAGACGCTCCGGCCCGACCGGTCGCTCTCATTGATGCCGTTCATGACGAAGCCCCCGTCGCCGGCGGCGACATCGAAGAGGTTCACCGCCGCAGTATCAGCCTTGCCGAAGACCACGTAGCTCTCGCCCGCGTCGCTGTTGCCGCCCGGGTCGGCCCTCCTTGCCCCCACGATGACGTCGTCCAGCCCGTCCCCGTTTACATCACCGGCCCCCGAGACGCTTGCGCCCGACAAGTCGATCACATCGATGCCGTTGATGACGAAGCCCCCGTCGCCGGCGACGACGTCGGAAATGTTTACCGCCTCGGTGTCAGCCTTGCCGAAGACCACATAGCTCTCGCCCGCGGCTTGGTTGCCGCCCCCATAGGCCCCAGGTGCCCCGACGATGACATCGTCCAGCCCGTCCCCATTGACGTCCCCGGCCCCCGAGACGCTAAAGCCCGAGTTGTCGCGCGTATCATCGGCTCCGCTGATGACGAAGCCCCCGCTGCCGGCGACGACGTCGGCCAGGTTCACGGGCTCAGTGTCGGCCTTGCCGAAGACTAGGTAGCTCTTGCCTGGCTCAGGGCCTTCGCCTTTGTTGTAGGGTTGGTATTCTGGTGCCCCCACTATGATGTCGTCCAGCCCGTCCCCGTTGACGTCACCCGCCCCCGAGACACTGTAGCCCGTCGTGTCACCTTGATTGATGCCGGTCATGACGAAGCCCCCGTTCCCAGCGGCCACATCGGAGAGTTCCACTGGCGTGCCGTCGGCCTTGCCGAACACCACGTAACTCTCGCCCGCGATTTGATTGCCGGCGTATTGTGCCCCCACGATGACATCGTCCAGCCCGTCGCCATTCACGTCGCCCGCCCCCGAGACGCTCCATGGAGGGATTCCCCCTATGCCGTTGATGACGAAGCCCCCGTCACCGGCGGCCACGTCGGCCAGGTTCACCGCCGCAGTGTCAGCCTTGCCGAAGACCACGTAACTCTGGCCTGGCGTAGCAGGGCAGTAGCCGCAACGTGGCGCCCCCACGATGACATCGTCCAGCCCATCCCCGTTGACGTCACCCGCCCCGGATACTCTGCGGCCCGAGAAGTCGAACTCATTGATGCCATAGATGACGAAGCCTCCCGCGCCGTCGACGACGTCACAGAGGTTCACCGCCGTGGTGTCAGCCTTGCCGAAAACCACGTAACTCTCGCCCGCGAAAGAGTTGCCGCCCGGATCGGCCCCCGGTGCCCACACGATGACATCGGGAATTCCGTCGCCGTTCACGTCGCCGGCACCCGAGACGCTCCGGCCCGAGCGGTCGTACGCATCGATGCCGTTCATGATGAAGCCGCCGTTACCCGCAGCGATGTCGGACAGCTCAATGGGAGGCAAGGCCCGCGCCGTTCCGGTCGCAAGCAACGTGGCCGCCGCGGCCAGCGCGAACGCGCGGTTCCCCGCCAGGTGCAGCAGGTAACTTCGCGATCGCGCCCGAAGAAAACCCCGAACCGCCGGCTCCAGCGCGCGGGGCGGTCCCGACCATGTTCCGGCCATGAGCCGAATAAGTAGACGCTTACTCTGGCGATAAACGTTCCGCCGCGATTTTCGTTTGCCAGCGAATGCAGGGCTTGCGAAGTTTGATTTGGGCGACATGATCGAGCCTCCTCTTCGTCTCCGAGAGGCTGCACAGCGATAACGCCTGCCGCAGTCCCGATTCCATCGGGATGGCCACAGGTGCCCCCGTGCAGCCGGACATCCAAAAGTCTACCACGAGAGTCCCAATTCACAAAGGGGAATCGGGACTGTTCGCTGGCGCGCAGACGACGTAGGGTCCGCTGTGCGGACCGTCTCGTACGCCGATTGGCCGAAGTTGGTCCGCACAGCGGACCCTACAACTGAGTTGGTCCGCACAGCGGACCCTACCCGCTCGATGCCATGATGCCATGGTGCCTCCATGCCACCGTTCTTGCCATGGCGCGCGCGTGCCGCGCACTGAATCGCCCCGGCCCGTCCATAATTCTCAAAAAAATATCCCACCTGGTGAGCTGCAAATCCGCTTTTTGTGGACTGACTTACAAAACGGCGTTCTCAGCGCGCGCACGTGAAGCCGCTAGTCCCTTTATGAAAGGAACTGTTGTTCCATGTTCAAATGGTCACGGCGATCCAGACAGAAATTCGGGGGGCGCGGCGTCTGTGGCGCGCACAAACTAAAGCCTATGCGGCTCAATATCTCGTGCGCGCCAGCGTTGCCGCGTACCGGGATCCGAGGGTTACCACCCTCGGCTCATGGTTGTCACCCGATCCGAGGTGCCGACGTTGGTTTGGAATTGAGGTTAACCGCCGCCGAGGGCGGTGTGCGCGATGCGCAAGGCCGCGTCCGGGCCCGTTTCGCTGTTGAACAGAACGACGACGCCTCGACGCTGCTGGGGGTACCAACGCATCAGCACGCCCATGCCATCTACCACGTCGGTCAACTCCAGACGAACGGCTCCGGCGGCTTGGTCGAACGTCGAGCGAAGTCCGAAGTCGTTTCCGAATCGGGCGAGGTGCATGATGGCCGGGGCGTTCAACAGTTTCGATTCAGAGGACTGCGGTTGGAACATGAGCGGGGCCATGACTTGGGCCAAGTTCGTAACGGTGCAGTAGACCGATCCGGCAGCGCCGTGATCCGTCGTCGCGAGGATTCGCTCGACCGGCGTACTAAGCCGGCTGTGGCCGACCGCCAGGAGCGTCTGTGCGTCGCGCGGCAAGTCGTCGATCCAAGTTTCATTCAGCCCCAGCGGTGCGAAGATACGCTGTCGGCAATACGTGTTGAACGGCTGACCGCTGACCGCTTCCACCGCTGCGATCGCAGCCGGACCGCCTTGGGGAAGGTAGCAGCTGGCTGGTACGGGAACCGATTCCTGGACCGGCGTCGCGCTCACCCAACCACCATTGGCGGAGGCTGGAGCGATCCGTTCGGATCGGGCTATCAGCGACAGTCGGCCCACGCGCCATTGCCAGCCATAGCTGGCCGATTCTGCCGCGGCGGGGCGATACGACACAGGGATCAACTGCGGGTTCGGGGATTCGTTGGACTCGTTGAGGACTGCAAACTCGAGTCTGTCCTGTTCGTATTGTTGCAGTGCTCCGATCGCGGCGAACAGTGTTCGGACGGCCGGGGCGCTGAAAAGTGTTTGATCGGTGATCGGCGCGGCAGTATCAAGGTTCTGTACACCAAACGCTCCGCTCCAGACAACTTGGCCATCCTGGACGAGCGCGACCGCTGCACCCGGGACTCGGTAGCGCTGCATAAGTTCGGGGGTCTGGCGCGTGATATCTTCGGCAATGCGGGGCCAGTGGTCCGCACGCAGAGGCCCGGGCACGATCCGCTCAGCCGCGGTAAGTCGCTTGATCTTCTGTATGAGCCTGGCGTAGCCCGGATGCTCGCGAATGCTGTCCAGATCGGGGTCGATCGAGGCGTGCAGCATGTCGCGCCAGCCGGCGTCGATCGCCCGCTTCAGCGCCTCCAGCGCCTCGGCAACCCGATGCTGGCGGGCCAGTGCGCAGGCGAGGTTGTAGTGTGCGTCCGGATTCTGGGGCCTCAACCGGATCAACCGCTGCGCGACTTCGGCAGCCCGCTCGTACTTCATGGCTGTGTGCAGATCCAGAAACGCGCGCAACAACCGATCTGCCGGCGCATCTCCGGGCTGGACACGTCCTGTCGCGCGCGGATAGAAGATCGGCCGTTCGTCGTTGATCGGGTACGCCGGCGGCTGCGGAGACCGATTGCGAACCGGAGCGGTATGTCCGACCGCGATGGATGCGATGACCAATACCAGCATCACGGCCACGCCGCAGCCACGCATCCTTTTCGGCCGGCGTCCCCCTGGGAGAATTCGTTTGACCATCAGGCACTCCCGCTGTGAGCGAGTTCGATCAAGGCCGATCAGCGTATCCAGCCACGTCCCCTATCACCTTAGCTTCTTCGAGGCTAAACCCTCGACGGCTGGCATATTCTGCCCGGAATGTAGAAATATCGCCATCGTGGTGGGCTGGGAGCGAGCTTGGGGGCGTGGAACCCGTCGCTGGTTCATGCAAATTCTTTATTCACAGTGTCCTATGGTACAGGCTCAGGCCGCTTCTGCCAGCCCTCTATTGGCGAGGATTCTGGCGGAAAAACTGTCGAAAATGGGCCCAGCTATGGTATCCTGCACTTGCAAAGGGCGTCAGAGAGCGATGTTGAGACTGGCTTCGAGCGGGCACTGTTCGAAATCGTGTGGGACCCTTACGCAACTCTGGATGGAAGCAAAACATGTTCGCAAAGTGGAGAAAGATCGGACGGTCTGTGCGCTGCGCCTCCGTTTGTGTGGTTGCGCTGACCGTGCTGATGCCCGGCGCCCCGGCGACGGCTGAGATCATCATCACCCCGAACGATGAGTTGGGCGGGGTTGGATCGCTCGACATCTGGGGCTATAACGCCCAGGGCATGAGCATCCAGCTCTCTGAGGGCTGGGGAGGGATCGCGCCGGTTGGGTTCACGATCAGCGACGATGGTTACCCCGGTCCTGATAATCCTTTTCCGGGCGGTACGATAATCGAATTTCGCAAGAACATCTTCAACCAGACCGATTTCAATTGGACCGACTTTCACATCGATCTGATCCCAGGTAACGGTTCCGACGGGATAACTGTTGACGCCGCGAGCGTCTCCTCCGACCGTTTTAGTGACATCGAAGTGATGAACCATGGCGACGGGTCCGTCAGTATTTGGTACTTCACCAGCAAGGGTCTGGGCGATACGCCGGTACTGATCGGCGAGCGTGTCAATCTGTTCTTCACGATGAACATCTTCGGTAACATCAACTTCGATATGAGGCAGACACCAACTCCGGCTCCGGGTGCGCTGGCTCTGTTTGCACTGGCCGGAACGGCGTTGCGCCGACGTCGACGGAACTGATCCGCCAAGGAGACGTGGTTCTTCGTTACAACTTCTTCTAGCTTCCCGCGACTCGATGGTTTTTCTTTCGAGTCGCGGGTTCTTTTTGGAAAGACGCCGGTTACCACGCGGACAGCTCTCCGGTGATCGGCTCAACAAGGTCCTTGAGTGTGACGAGGCCGAGCGGGCGATTGGTCGTTGTGTCTAAGACGATCGCTAACGGCTGCCGACGCGATCGCATCATGCCTAGCGCCGCTTGAACCGATGTGTTCGGCGAGAGCGTCATGGCCTCGGTCATGAGCTTCCGGGTCGGTTCGTTTGGCTGAAGTAGGGCGTCCAGTAGGCGAAGTACTCCGCATACCTTCTGCGTATTATCAATGACGGGAAGCCGTGTGTGGCTTAGATTCAAGTGCTCCAGTCTGGAGCTTGGGTCAACGTCACTGCTGATAGTTGCGACGTCGTTCCAAGCGATCATTTCACCGGCCACCGTTCGATCGCGAATAGACAGTGCTCGATCAACCAGCGCGGTTTGCGACTCACTCAGCACGCCGGCGCCGATTCCCTCCTTGATCAGTTGACTGATGCGCTGGCGTGCAGTTGGGGCGAGGGTGGGGTCGCCACCCACGACTCGGGCGACAACCATGCCGAACCCCTGCACGATCGGCCCAAGACCAATCCACGTAAACGCCCGGCGGCTTACGAGAAGGAACCCCGACCACTGATACGACCATCGATCAGTGTAAGTCCGGAACAGATCCTTCGGCAACGTCTCACCAAAGACGAATAGCAGCGGCACGAGGATCAAAGCGTTCATCACAACGACTTGAATTTCCGAGTACTGAAGCCGGGTAAGGATCGCGGCCATGCCGAACGTTCCTGCATAGTTGGCGATGTTGTTTCCCAGCAAGAGCGTTGTGAGAAGCCGGTTCGGGTGCTCGATTTCATTTTGAAGGCGTATCGCGCGGGAATCGTCTTGCCCGGAGCGAACGATCAGGCGAACCCGGTTGATCGTGTAGATCCCAGTCTCCAGCCCGGAGAACACCGCGCTGAGTACGATTCCGATCAGGCACAATGCCCCAAAGGTAATCAATGCGGTCAGCGTCATGCCTCGGCCTCCGGAGAGTCTTGCTCACCTAGAAGCGTGACGATCACAGTCTCGACACGAGCGTGTTCGGCGTGTTCCACTTCCAGGCGAACACTACCAAGCTCGATCGTGTCACGGGGACTTGGCGCGCGACCCAGGTGAGCCGTAATCAGACCACCGAGCGTGGCGACTCGGGGGGAAACGAGACGTTGACCAAAGGCTTCAGCCCAATCGTGTACGCTCAAGGCGCCCGCAGCGCGCCATCGATTGAGTCCGATGAGCTGCGGCTGCTGCGATATATCGTCGTCGCCTGCGCTTATGTCGCCGACGATCTCCTCCACAACGTCTTCGATCGCCACGATCCCAGCCGTTCCTCCAAACTCGTCGACGACGATCGCAAGCTGCGTCTTGGTCGTTCGAAAATGGTCCAGGAGTTGGTCGAGTGTCGCCATCTCCGGAACGAATTGAAGCGGCTTGGTTCGATTGCGTAGAGATTGTTTGTCGACGTCGGGCTCGGCAAGGTATCGCGTCACCGATAACAATCCAACGATCGTGTCCAGATTGTCTTCATAGATTGGTAGCTTGGTGAATCTGCTTTGCTTGACGATCTCCAGCAGATCGGAGCGCGAGGCAGTAATGGGTGCAGCGACCATCTTTACACGAGGCGTCATGACATCGCGGACCTTGAGTCGGCTAAGGTTCAGAACGTCTTGCAGAATGCGCTCCTCTTCCGTGTCGATGACGCCTGCGTCTCCGGAAAGATCCAACAGCGCCGCCAGTTCATCGCGACTCAGCTGCGGCGGCGCTTCGGTTGGCGCCGTGAGACGACTCAATGGACCAACGACGACTTTGTCCAGCGCGATTCGTAGCGGCCCAATCAGTTGGTGCAGCGCGATCAACGGCGGGGCCACGAGCAATGCGACCGTTGTCGCACGTGAATTGGCGATGAGCTTCGGCATCACTTCCCCCAGCAGAACGATCAGCATCAGTGATGTGATCACGAGCAACACCTCGCCAATCGCTCCCGTGTCCGACTTCAAGAGAAGGATCGAACTGATGACGAAGTACAGCACGTTGATGGTCATGTTGCTGATCAGGATGGTGATCAGCAACATTCGTTGGTGTGCGAGCAACGATTCCACGGCCCGCGCCGCTAGGCCGGTCCGCCGCCGGATCTGCATGCGCTGTGTTTCGCTGAGGCCGAACAGTGCAGTTTCGGATCCCGAAAAGAACCCACTCAGTACAAGCAACACAGGGAGCGTTGCAAACAGCCAGATGTCTGCGACCGACCAGCCGAGCATATCGTTCCTCTTCGGACGCCAGGAGAGGCAGGCGCCAGACACAACACGTGTCGGGTGGATGATACGGCGTGGGCTACTCTGCGACGTTCCTCGTTGCTGCCGGTGTCCAGACGATCGACCACATCTCTGAACGGACTACCCGATCTTGATCGACGCCGATTCCGCTACAGCCTCTCGCAATCTGGCGGTGAATGTGTGCGGCGACTCGCCCGGTTGGTAATGCAGCGGCGAGCCGTACCGAACCGAAAGCCGACCTGGGCCGGGCACCGTCTTGCCCGATGGCAAGATGCCTCTTCCACCGCTGACGTGGATCGGAATCACCGGTCGTTGCGTGAATCGAGCGAGCACGCCGACCCCGGGTTTGAACGGCCCCATCTCACCGGTGCGGCTTCGCGTTCCCTCTGGATACAGCAGAACGCTCCAACCGTTTCGAAGTAGTTGCGCAGCCGTTCGTATTGATCGCAGAGGCGTGCCGTGCCGATCGAACGCAAAGGCGTGGAAACCCGCGGCCACGACCAATTGCAGACACTCTCGCTTGAATGAAGGCGCAGCGCCGTTGTTCGGATGACCGAACACGTCCAAGGCTGCGGCGACGGCCGTACGATTGCGTATCGGTCGAGGCAAGGTCCCAAGTATCGCGGCCGTATCGACGTGGCTTTGATGATT
>CBDUST010000173.1:0-9418 GCA_965369945.1 uncultured bacterium
GGCGGCGGGGGGAGGTGCCCCGGCCACGGTGAAGCGAGGCTGGGTCTTGATTTCGTGTTTGCTCTTGTTCGGATAGTCGAGGATGATGCGAAGCACGGTCGGGGCCATACAGGCAAAGGTCACGGATTCGCCGACTCAATCGAGACGATCGGCTCGGTGATGTATCCGCAATACGATTGGCGAACTTTGCCTGAGGATCATTGGGCCTACACGATTCTGCTGCCGGTGCTCAACAAACAGCCGGTGCTGCGCGGGCTTTCCAACGGCGTGCGCGAGTTGATTATTCTCTCGCCCTCAACTGATCTGTCCGCCACGTTCCAAACTCGTCTTACAACTGAGCGAAATCATTATCGCACCGCTGCCAACGTCTATTTCTACGCATCGGAGCTGAATCGCCCTCGCCCACGACTGGCTCCGCACTTCGTCGCTGCCACTGATGACCAAGATGATGGCTTGCGCTTTGAGGCGGAACTGCCCAAGGCAACAATCGTACGAGCGATCCATGAAGACAATTGGGATGTCGAACCTCAAGCATTGAACGTATTTCGTGCGGCAATGCGCCAACAACACGAATTTGACATCACGCTCTTGGAGCATCCACTGGCGCGTATCCATCAGATTCAGCCGCCCCCGGAATTGGTCGTGGTCAGCGGAATCGATAGACATTTGTTCTCAACAGCGGAGCGTACTGCATTGCGCAACTACGTTCAGTCCGGGGGGGTAGTCCTGTTTGAAACTCCAGGTGGGCGTGGCGACTTCACACTCTCAGCAGAACAAGCATGCTTTGATATCTTCGAAATACCGATCCGTTCGCTCATTCGCCATAGGATCGTGACCGGCCAAGGTCTTCGCGGCGCAGCGCGTTTGAATCGCTTGGAGTACCGCCCCTATTCGTTTGAGGTTTTCGGCGCACGTGAAACAATGCCACGCCTGCGCGGCATGATCATCGATGGCCAAGCGCGCGTCTTGTTTTCACGCGAAGACATCAGCCACGCGCTGCTCGATCAACCCTGCTGGGGGATCGCCGGCTACAAACCCGATTCAGCGCGAAGATTGCTCGCCAACATCCTGCACCACACCCTTGCACTTCCCGCCCAACCGTAAACAGATCAGCTCTCACTGTCGCAACGCGCTTGGAGATGCGCCGCGACGATGCGGATCGTGTCGTATGGCACCTGCTCATCCAAATGCTCAAAGATCGGCCGCAGTCCTTCCATTCCCACTTCCTCCATCGCCGTCGCAACAATCTCGTACGTCGCCTCATCAACCCACGGCTTCACACACTGCGGCTTGTATATCTCGATAAACTGCACCAAATAACCCGATACCGTACTCATCGCTCGCCCAGTCGCATTTGCAACTTCGTCGATCGCCGCGCCTTCGCCGAACATCGTCATCGCCTTGTCACGCTGCGGGTTCGGCCGACTGTTCTTGGGCACCACGATGGTCGGCCCACCTGAACCGGTCCCAGCCTGATCCATCTCCAAGTCATTCTCAGCGCAGTACGTCACAATCGCCCCAATAAATTGCGGACCTAAATCGGCAAGCTTCTTCTCGCCCACGCCATGTACGGTACGAAATATCTGCGGTGTGCTGGGACGAATGCGCGCCATTGATCGAAGCGATGCATCGCCGAACACAACATACGCGGGCACCGATCGCTCGCGCGCAATCTCACTACGCAATGCACGCAATCGCTCAAACAACCCACGATCAACCCCCTCCCAAGAATCCTCCGCCGCTCGCGGCTTCGCGCTCCCCCCCACCCGCGGATCAACCAATTGAACCTCCGCCTCCCCGCGCAGCACCGCCCCCGCTGTCTTCCCCAACACGAGCAACGGATACTCCCCACCCGTACGATCGATCAATCCCAAATCAACCAATTGAAACACCAAGTTCGTAAGCACATTCTCAGCAATTTCCTTCAGCAAACCATACGTGCTCAGCTGATCGTGCCTCCAACTGCGAATCGCCTCGGTGTTCGCGCCGCGCAACACCGCAACAACATGCTTCACGCCTCGGCGTTGGTCCAACAAATCCAGCCGCGCAACACAAGACAGTATCTTGCGTGAAATCTCCGTCGCCTCATCCATCCCTTGAACCTCACCCATACACACATCGCACGCTTTGCAATCAGGCGCTTCGTACTCCTGTCCAAAGTAATTCGATAGCGCTCGATGCCGACACCGCAGTGTGCTGCACAAGCCTTGCATGTGTTGCAACAACTCCGATTGAGCGGTGACGATCGCCTCAGCGTCCGCATCCTCCGCCTCTTCAGCGCTGCGTAGAAAAAGCTGTGTCCACCGCATGTAATCTGCGGCTGAGTACAGCAACACACACTCAGCTTCCAAACCATCACGCCCCGCTCGCCCCGTCTCCTGTTGATAATGCTCGATCGACTTGGGCATCGCCGCGTGAATAACGCAGCGCACATTGCTTCGATCGATCCCCATACCAAAGGCGACGGTCGCGACAATCACGTCCAGTCGATCGGCGGCGAATTCATCCTGGGTCGCTGAGCGTTGGGCCTTGTCCATCCCTGCGTGATACGCCGCCGCATTGATGCCATTAGCATCGAGCACCGCCGCCAAGGTCTCCGTATCCTTGCGAGAAATGCAATATACGATCACCGCCTCTTGCGCATGTCGGCGAATCACCTCAATTACCTGTCCATACAGATCAATGCGCGGCAGGATTCGGTAACAAAGGTTCGGCCGATCGAAGTTCCCAACCAGAATCTGCGGATCAGTAAGGTTCAGTTGCTGGACAATGTCCTTGCGAACGCGCGGCGTCGCCGTGGCTGTGAAAGCGTGAACACTCACCTGGCCGAAGCGCTCCTTCAGCATGGCCAGTTGCCGATACTCCGGACGGAAATCGTGCCCCCAATGACTGATGCAATGCGCCTCATCGATCGCAAACGTCGTAACGCCCAGTCGTTTGACAAGGTCAATGAACGAATTCGTCACCAAGCGCTCCGGCGAAACGAACAGTAACCGCACATCGCCTGCGTTGAGTCGATCGTAGATTGCGCGTTTCTCGGCTGCGTTCAGATTGCTGTGTATCGCCTCGGCGGCATAGCCACAGGCTCGCAGCGCATCCACTTGATCTTTCATCAGCGAGATCAACGGCGAGACCACGATATCAGTGCGCTGCTCCAAGACGGCCGGCACTTGGTAACACAGCGACTTCCCCCCGCCGGTCGGCATAACGACCAACGAATCGCGCCGCTCAAGCCCAGCTTGAATCGCTTCACGTTGCAGCGGCCACAGTTGATCAAACCCCCAGAAACGCCGAACCGTTTCGAGGATGCGTGTTTCCTGTTGCGCGGGAGCGACCGACCCAACCCTCATCATGGTGCGGAGTGTAGCCGATTCGCCTCCCCGTAGCCTCGTTTCATGGAGCAGTAGAAAATGGACATTCGAATGTTCTAAAGAAGTGGAATGTCCCCATTTTCATAGTTGTGCCATTGGAAAGGGATGGCGACGCAGCTGATTCAGCTTGTCAGAATCCTTTTGGTCGTAGACGATCGTCCATACGAGCGATCGAAAAGAGAGCCGGACATTTGCGTTTGATCTGTCACCGCCGATTCCGGTCAACGGCATCGACCTATGATTTGACAGTCGGGAGGAGGCGCGTTAGGAACGCCATCGGAAAGTTCGGCGGTAGAGCCGGGCGAAGGTCAAATGGGAAATGTCGGATCATATAGGAGCGTCACCATGATCCTCCGAAGTCAGAATCTCGGTAGCCGGGTGTCGGCTTTGGTCGCACTCCTTGCCGCGCTAACGCTCTGTACATCGGCAGTTGCCCAAACTGACGCGGATGAAACCGACCTGCGTCAAGAGGTTGAGGCTCTCAAGGCGCGCGTGGCGGTTCAGGGTGCGGAAATCGCGGCGCTTCGGCGCGATGACGCTCAGTCATGGCTCACCGAGCAGCGCGCGCAAGAGATCCGCGGACTGGTCATGGACGTGCTGGCCGACGCGGACACACGGGCGAACCTGCTGCAAGACGGCCTGACGGCCGGGTACGACAAGCACTTCTTCATTGCGTCGGCTGACGGAAACTTTCTGATCCAGTTTTATGCCAAGCTGCAGACGCGGTTCGTCTACAACAGCCGGGACGCGGCCCCCGGCGAAGATGCCGACCGTTGGGGCTTTGAGCAGCGGCGCACGGAACTGTACTGGGCCGGGCACGTCATCAACCCCGACCTCACCTACAAGATCAAGCTCGCGGCGAACCGCAACGGGGGGTCGATCGGCTTGGATGACGCGATCATCGGGTACCGATTGAACGACGCGTGGAAGATCGACGTGGGGCAATTTAAGGTGCCCTTCCTGCGCGAATTCCTCATGAGCAGCGGACGCCAGCAGACCGTGGAGCGCTCCTACTTCAACCATGTGTTCAACGCCAATCGCAGCCAGGGCGTGCAACTGAGATACGGCGCGGACCGGTGGGCCGCCATGGCGATGGTGCACGATGGGACGGGGGCCAAGAACTCGGCCTTCGCCTCCGACCGCACCGACTTCGCGGTGGCCGCGCGCGGCGAAGTTCTGCTCGCCGGGGAGTGGGGCCAGTTCAAGGACTTCGCCAGTTGGCCGGACGAGGAATTCGGCCTGCTTCTCGGCGCAGCCGTTGACTACGAGGTCGGCGAAACCGGATTCGCAACGGACACCGCCGACTTGCTCAAATACACCGTTGATCTGGGCGCGGAGTTCGGCGGATGGAACCTCTTTGCCGCTTTCGTCGGCCAGCACGTCCAGGACAACGGATCCGCCAGCTTCGCTGAAGTCGATCAGATCGGATTGCTCGTGCAGGGAGGCGTCTTCATCGTTCCGGACAAGCTGGATGTATTCGCGCGCTACGAGTACCTCAATCTCGACGGCGTGCTCTACAACGCGGCGATCAGCGTGATGACGCCCGTTGTCGACGATGAGATCAACCTCGTCACGTTGGGCGCCAACTACTACTTCAAGAAGCACACCATCAAACTGACCACCGACCTCATCTGGGTGCTTGACCCGCTGCCGGACAGCGACACCGGTGCCGGTCTGCTCCGGTCGTCGGAGGACGATCAGCTCGTTTTCCGAACACAGCTTCAGTTGATGTTCTGAGGCCCATCGCACTGAGCAGGAGACCTTGCCATGTCATTCACCGATCGTGAACTCTGGACAGTCATCCACGGAATGGGATTCGGCGCAATCTTTCTACTGGCGTTTGCCGGTGGACTCGCGGGCTTGTGGAGTTTCCGCCCGGAGTTCGCGACGCCGGCCGGTTTGCAGGAGCGTCTGCGACGGCTGCTGGTGGGAACATGGGTCATGGCCGCCGTCGCCTGGCTGACGGTCATTAGCGGCACCTACAAGGTGTATCCTTGGTATCGCGCCAAACCGCCGGAGGGCGCCGACCTGGCTAACTATCCTCGCTCCCACCTGCTGGCGGATGAGAACCTGGCGGGCTGGCATACCTTCGCGATGGAGTGGAAGGAGCATGTTGCGTGGATGGCGCCGATTCTCGCTACGGCCGTTGCCTTCGTAGTTTGGCGCTACGGGCGGCGGCTGGCCGACGATTCGCAACTCCGTTGGGCCTGCATCGTCCTATTCACACTCGCTTTCCTCGCCGCGGCCATCGCCGGTGCGTTCGGAGCGTTCATCACCAAGGCCGCACCAATTTACTGAGTCCTTCGCGATCTCTGACCATCGTTACCCACTGGAGAGTGTCATGAACAACTCACACGAAACACAGAGCAACGGCATCGCGGCGGCAGCGTTCGTGTCAGCGGGCATTGGTTGCGCAGCGCTCGGTCTGCTCACGACGCTCGCACAGATCAGCGAGGGCGTGAAGAATCTGCTGAACTGGTGGAATCCTGCCGGGCCCCTGTCCGGCAAGAGCGGTTTGGCCGTGATCATCTGGATCGCGTCGTGGATCGTGCTGCACATGCTATGGAAGAACAAGGCCGTGACAGTACAACGCGCACTCACCGTCACGCTCCTACTCATCGCCGCCGGCACCATCGGCACCTTCCCAACCTTCTTCGAGATGTTCGGCCACTAACCCATGCCCGCGCCCCCAAAGCGAATTCGCCGCTCGCGTCTTCGCGCGTACTCAAGCGAGCCGGGTTGTGTCAACCCGGTTCGCGCCCGCACACCCAACCCCGTCCGCCGCGCGCCACCCCGCCAACGCATTCCTCACGTCCACCGGGGCGGCACGCCCCGGCTCACTCCGCGAAGGTTCGAACAATTCATCCCGGGATCTTTTCTGACTCTAGCCCGTGGGCATTGGCATCACCGGCGGCACCTCCGGCGCCTGTGGCACTTCAGGATCCGGCAAATCGGGTGGTTCCGGGGGGTCCGGAGGGAAGAACTTCCAGCTCGGGCCCAACTGCTCAAGGAAGCACACCGGGTAGCAACGTTTGAAGACGTAGAGGGGAAGGAGAATTACCCTGCCGAGATACGGGATTATGGCAAGGCAGCACGTCAGGCACGTCGCCATGACCGTGATAATGCCGATGGCGATCGACAGCACGATCTTCATGAGGAAGTAAAGGATGATCGTGCCCACGTTACCGGCGAGGACTTCGGTCCGTACGATGCGCCAGGCGGACATGACGGGCACGTTTTGCACGTACATCGTCGGTACGACGAAGTCCTCCAGAAGAACCGCAATGATGCTGTAGACAATTATCGTGCCTAAGAAGAGCGGCACCCCGATCACGATGGCCGTGATCGACGCGCTTGTAAACTCGCTCGACCGGATGTCGGGCCATGCCAGCATGAGGCCCAGCGCCGCGATGAGCATCATGATCACGAACATGGAGAAACCGAACGCAAACGAGAAGAAGAACAGGCTGTTGCCGTAACGCCGAAACTCCTTCCACGGCTTGACCACCGCGCCGCGATTGTGGACGACGCCATCGAGGAACATGAACTTGCCGCGACACCGCACCCAGAGGACAAGCAGCCCGATCACGAACATGACGATCAGGATGATCAGGGCGATCAGCCCGATAGCGATGGCGACCCCCGGATTCGCCATGATCCAGTCGACGACCTCAGCACCACCATCGGAGGACGCGCCGTCACTACCTTCGCCACCGGAGAGTGCGCTGCCACCAGACGATCCACCGCCCCCACCACCTCCGCCTCCACCGCTGGGGGGCGTGCCACCGCCACCGCTGCCACCGGAGGGCGAGCCTCCGCCGCCACCACCGGGAGGGCCGCCGCCTCCCTGTCCCAAATAGGCGAGGAAGGCGCAGAACCCCAGGACGAACCACTTGCCGATTTTGAACGGCTTGAAGAGGATGCGCTTCGTTCGATCGAGCGCAGCGCCGATCGGGTTTGTGACGGACAAGGCCACGGCCGGACTCCACTGGGGGGCTCGACTCCAGTGTACCATCGACCCGATCGGATTGGGATGGTTCGCACCCGCACACCAAACCCCGTCGGCCGCTTGCGGCTTCGCGCGTGCTCAGCGAGCCGGGTTGTGTCAACCCGGTGGACGCTCAAAGTCATTTTGCACCCGAGCGCCAACCGCATGCCACGTCCACCGGGGCGACACGCCCCGGCTCGCTCCCTCCGTTCAGCACGCCATTGGCCCCGCTATACTGAACTGCTGAATCAACTGTTGGCCGTACTATGAAAACAGAACCCATTCCAGCGCATTGGGACTCTCTCGCGAGTCCGTCCATTCCCTATTGGTGGGGTATGGATATCCTCGAGAGCCACTGGGAGCGCACCAAACCGTACGCCGAAGATGATCCCGGTTCCAGCACCTTTCAGGAGTATCTCTTTTGGCGAAGGGTCTCCGTCATTTGGACCTGCTCTACTATTGAGGCGTTTGTGAATGATGAAGGTGTGGCGTGGCTCGGAAGCGACTTCTATAAGGATAGTATCGAACGACTGCGCATAATCCAGAAGATAGACGTGCTCTATGCGCTCAAGTACCGAGCTCGGCTTCCGCGCAAGCTGCCGGAACTCCAGCAAGTCCAAAAGCTCTTTGATTTGCGCAACTCCATAATTCACCCGAAAACTCAGGAGCTTTCTGGAGGCGACGGTTGTGAGAAGGTACCATTAAATGAACTCCACAATATGGAGTTTCAACATCTGAGAAAAATGTTCTGGACGGTAACCGCTCTCTTTGAGCCCGCAGGTGAGGGAGCAACAGATGCGGAAGAAGAAACCGAAGAACACGTGCCAGGATGATTATCTAACCGGCGAAGGTTCGAACAATCCACTCTGGCACCCTTCTTGCCCCCCATCGCTGCCCTAGTTGTCATCCCCCTGGCCATCTTTTGCCTCGTTGATTTGGCCATCAATCCGTCGATCAAGCGCACGAAGCCGTGCTGCCCACGGCTGGGGGATAGAGTCGGGGTTGAGTTGCTTGAGTTGGCCCATCTCCTCTCGCGCGAGAAGCGGATTCGTTTCCAACAAGAGAGCGATGAGTTGGAACTTTGCATAGAACCACCTGTCAGATTGCGGGTCGCTGTTTGCTATCCCCTCCCGCCATTCCTCCAACGATATGTTGAATCTACCGACCTTCAATGAACGCAACTCGTCGGCCAATAGATCGCTTTCGTTCTTTGTTGATTGTGCTTCTCGAAAGTCGTCGAATCCCTGCCATTTGTCAACGGGCGGCCACGGATCGCTATAGCGCTTCAACACCGACGCCGCCTTTGAGATTTCTTGTACCCGAATGCCAATCGGCTGATCTTTCAACAACCCTCGCGATTCATCGGCAAGCATCTGTGCGCTAACTTGGTAACTGAGAACAGCTGAAAACTCTTTCTTGCTCACGTCCCTGAGCTGAACGTCGCGAGGATCAAAACTCCAGCGATGCCTGCCTATTTCACGGTCAAGATCACGAAACCTATTCGCTAGGCGCAGGGCGTCCGCAAGCCATACCTCGGCCTGCTGAGTCAACTCTATCCGCGCGTCTCGCTGACGCTGGAGTTCAGCTAGCCGCGCCCGCTCAATATCCTTTGCCCTTTGCTGATCTGCCCGCCGCCTAGCCTCAACATCACGACGTTCGGCCTCAGCCTCTTGTTGGGCCTGCCATTCTTCTGGATGAAGGTCTCGAAATGTGGGACGAACCAACGACTGTTCACCCTCAGTGATCATCCACGTTCGACCTGTCAAGCGATCGGTCTTGTAGACAACCCCACGGTTCGTTCCCACAACGCTGTAACGGTTGGCCAGTAGAAAGCACGCACCTCCGCCCACGACCAGGAGCGTCACTAGCACCTTCCACTTCATACCGCACCTCCCGCCCCCGGCTCAGAATTCCGTAATGGCACCTTTCGGGTTGGTATTGTACCAGAGACTCGTGGTGCGCACCACCTCAATCAAGATTCGCAATAAACGAACCAGTCTCGATATTTCGCAGCGAGCCGGGTTGTGCCAACCGGGTCAACCTCCGAGGTTACCCCGTA
>CBDUST010000174.1:0-9414 GCA_965369945.1 uncultured bacterium
CTCGTTGAGAATGTTGGTACCTGGGCCGTCGCCCGGCGGGATGGGCCCGGTGTCTGGTTGAAACTGATTGGTCGCAATCGTCGCCAGAGCGCCTCGCATCGTCCGGCGCGTCGAGCTGTCGCCCTCCGGGGTGCTGGAAGCCGCGTACCCGTTGATGACGCAATTCTCCAGATCGCGCAGCAGCTCGCGCAGGCGCTCCTGCTTCTGATAGTCCAGCTCGTCGTCCAGTCCGATGGACTGTGTGGCAAGCTGACTTCCGGAGACCTCGACGGTGGCGGTGAAGATTTGTGTGTAGTTCTGCTTGCGGACACGGTTGGTGAACCGCGTAGTAGGCGCGTCATCGCCTTCCAGCGCGGCATTCCCAATGATGTTGATCACATCGTTGTCGACAAGGTTCGACGTCGGGCTTCCGCCATACATCCGGACAACTGTCAGGTCATTGGTCGCCACGTTCGTGACGAACATGACCTCTTCCTTGCCCTCCAACATGATCTGGTCACCGATGCGGAATCGGTCGCCGTTGTCAACCGTAAAGACGGTATCCGCAGCCGGGTCGGTGATCACCTGGTCGTCCACCGCATCCGTGTTGGGTAGCAAAGTGTCCTCCAACCACTCGTGAATGGTGCTCATTGCGGATCGTTGCGGATCACCGAGATGATCCAGCAGAGGCGTTTCGTGCGGACTCACAAGCCCGATGATGTCGCTGACGTCCTCAGCGATTTCAGGCAGGGTCGCTCCGGCCGAATAAGTTGCTTTGCCAGTGAAGGCCATGAGAATTTACTCCGTATGAATTTCGAAAATGAGTCGGACAGATACGGGACTCGTTGGTGTCGGCTGCGTTGGCGAGCGCTATGAGCGGCGCCGCAACCGAAGGTAGCGCAACAGCGCCGTACGATTCCCACTTGCGTGTGCTTCTGCCGCAGCGTGTTCCATCGAACGCGCAAGCGACGTCTGGTTGTTCTCAGCCTTCGGGCTCAATGCTGTGGCGCCACGTGCCGTTGACCGAAACAGGAACGGCTTGCGCTTTCGAAGCTCCGCGACCGCCTGCTCTACGTCCGGTTCCGCCATCTCAGATAGCGCCATCTCCGTGAGAAGTCGGGTTGTCTCCAGGTCGATCGCTTCTGAATCGACCAGCAGTTCGTCGATCAATCGTTGCCGCTGCATGTCGGCAATGGTCTGCTGCTGCTCTTGCAGCGTTTCGTTCTTCTGGGCGAGCTCGATCTTGAAGTCCTCCAGGATTTTCTCCGCCGCTTGAGCGCGCTTGCGGTACTTCTTCGCCTCGGAAACCGGAACCAATCGCTCATGTTGCTCCCGATCGTCTCGGATCTCTGGATCCGGCATTTCGCCTACCGAATCGTCTGCACGGTCCAGTTCGGCTTCGGCTTGGTGTACTTGTGTCTCTGACATTGCTTACTCCTGCTTGTACTTGCGTAAATCAACAACTCATCGGGCGACAGGTGAAGCCGGCTCATCGATGTCGGGATATCCCAACTCAGCTCGAAGAATCTCAAGTGGTATGCCGAGCTGCGCTTTAGCCAGCGCATCACTGACACGCCGCGACTCATCAGTCGGCAGCGCGTCTGACCAAACGATCTCAACGCGCCGATCCAAAGTGTCGGTCCGGTAGATCCCATGAACATCCAGCGCGTGCAGAATCAATTCACACAGCGATCGCAAACCAGCGCCATATGACACGCGCTTGCGGTTCACTTTGGCGACCGTGCCCATCAGCGAGATTCGAAGCGCGTTTTCCGAACTCAGGTTCCCAATACGCGCTTTGATGTGACCAGCGGCCGCCGGCGTGACGCCGGACGTCTTGTCCAACGCTTCGCGAAGTTCTTCAATGTGCGCCTTCTCGCTGGGACTATCGGCATCGCCGCCGAATGCTTCGATTGATGCGTCGAGGTTGTCGGTCACCCACATCTGACCGGGCCCAATCGGGCGATCAGCGAATCCCTCGATCCCCTTGCCAAGCCACATCTGAAAACTCTGCATCGTGACACGATTTGCACGATCGCTCAGTCGCGTGTTCAACTCGTCTTGAAGCGGGATGAGCGGCTCAACGTCGCTAAGACCCTCGTAGAACAGCGGCTGGCTCAGATTCTGAATGTGAACCACGGGCAAGCGACCAAGGCGGTTGGCCGACTCGGCCACCAGCACGCCGTCTTCGTACCGCTGGTAATGCGTTGCTGAGTAAATCTCGGTGATCGTGACGGTTGCCCGCTCGGCACCGCTGTGAAAACGCGGTGTCAGTTTCCGGCTCAACCGCGCCAGGATTCCCCCTCGCTCGACATCATTGATGAATTGGTTGTAGTGAATGATGTACGCATCGAGTTGGCGGAAATCCGAGCGGCTCAGCAGCGGGATCGCCCGGGGCGCCTCAACCGTCTCAATCAGTACGCTTGACCCGATCCGCGCAGCCAAGTCGTCAATCAGGGGTTTAGACGGGGCAGCCCCGGACGATGCAGCGCTGGTTTGCGGGCTGATCGATCTGGTCGGCGTCAACCGTGACAGCCGGGTGGAGTTCAGAAGAAAGTCTACTTGACCGTAGATCGAACCCAGCAGGGCCGCATCCTGCCACAAACTTACGCCGCCGTTGGCTTCAAGGGTTGCTTCGAGGATCGTTTCGATTTCAGCGCGCTTCTGAGCGTTGCCCGCACGGCTGACGATCTTCGGCGCTTTGGGGAACATGAAGTCCACCAATGTGTGGATGCGCCAGCCGATGTCATTTTCGATCACGATCTCCCGTTGAACTCGATCGTCCTGGCCGAGCTGCCTCAAGAGGAGCAGCCGCGGCGGCAACCCGACCATTTGCGCAGGCGAATCGATCGATCCCCCAAGATCGTCAGGCTCAGCCAACGCGTTTCTGTAGTAGTTCCACAAGCGCTGGAAACGCGGCACGCTGATTGTCTCGTGCTTCTCGATGAGCAAATCAAGCAAAGGCTCGGTAATCGGAATTGATTCAAACGGGGCAAGTTGGAATTCCACAGCTGACATCTCCCAAAGGTGGTTCGTTCACCCTTGGACTGGTGGCGTTCGTCGCGCGCGCCAGGACGGCCGAAGTTGAAAAATCGCCTCCTAACACCATCTCAAGTGGGTAAAAAAAATTTCGGCCGTCATCCAAAACTAGTCGGGCCAGCGCGCGCACCGCACGCCGCAGCGATTCTCGACGCTCATCAATCGACGCAAAAATCACATTGGCCGGGCCACCCCAGCGTCTTTTTGTTGGGGCCGGA
This sequence comes from uncultured bacterium, assembly GCA_965369945.1. Taxonomy (GTDB): domain Bacteria; phylum Planctomycetota; class Phycisphaerae; order Phycisphaerales; family SM1A02; genus JADFNO01. Next base: position 3,237 of record CBDUST010000174.1, read on the forward strand.
CTAAAAACCGTCGGAATTCTTCGTTACTATCCAGACTTCCGTTTATGAGATGGAGGCTTGATATGTGGCATTTGCGTTTGGGCGCTGCGGCGGCACTTCTCACAATCATTTCGCCGGTCATGGCGCAAACCGGGCCGGTCAACGGCGTACGTTCAGCCGAGGTTCGTACGCACGCCATCACTGGCGCCACCGTCATTGTCCAACCAACCCAAACGATCGAGAATGTAACGATCGTCCTTCGCGATGGAGTCATCCATGCCGTAGGAAAAGATGTTGCCGTTCCGCCCGGATCGCGAGTTTGGTCGGCTGACGGTCTGACCATTTACCCGGGGCTGATCGATGCTGCTGTTTTGGTGAAACCCACTTCGACTCCCAGCGGACCGGGCGCTCATTGGAACTCCAAGGTCCACCCACAGTGGTCCGCCGCAGACGAACCGGTGCCATCGCAGTCTATTCGCAAAGAACTTCGATCACTTGGGTTCACCGCCGCAGCGGTTTACCCCGACGAAGGTGTATTGCGCGGCAGCGGTGTGGTTGTTGCACTCGCTGATCAAGACGAGCACGTATTGGCATACGACGGGCAAGCCACGATGGCTGCGGGTTTCGATCGTGGCGGAGGTTACCCCGGCTCGCTCATGGGTTCGATTGCGCTGTTGCGACAGACGTTCTACGACGCACATTGGCATGCTGCGAGCCGGCGTGTGTGGCAGCAATATCCGCAGGGCAACGAGCCGCCGATCCGCGCCGATGCGCTCGTCGCGTTGGAGGACGCCGTCAACGGTCGCCAAGCCGTACTGTTTGACGTCTCCGACGAACACAATGCGTTACGCGCCGACAAGCTTGCGCGTGAGTTCGATCTTGATTTGGTCTTCCTCGGAAGCGGGTACGAATTCAGACGGCTTAGCGACATTGTCGAACTGGGCGTGCCGATCATTGTCCCCCTGCAATTTCCTGACCGCCCGGATGTCTCTGGGCTTTCGTCCTCTGATCGTGTGACGCTTCGTGAGTTGATGACCTGGGAACAGGCGCCGACGAACGCACGGCGACTAATCGAGGCCGGGGCAACGGTCGCTCTAACCACGCATCGCCTCAAGAAACGCAGCGATTTTCATACGAAACTGCGTAAAGCAATGAAGCACGGCCTGGATGAGGACGCAGCGCTGGCTGCGCTCACGACGGTTCCGGCCAAGCTTCTGGGGCTCGACCACGTGATCGGGACGATTGAAGTCGGTAAAGCCGCCAACCTCGTTGTGGTTGATGGCTCACTGTTTGAGAAGAAAGCCAAGATCCGCGACGTCTGGATCAATGGTCGCCGATACGAGATTTCTAAAGAGCCACTCGTCGAGTTGGTGTCCGCTGGAACGCTCGAGACTGATCTTGGTATTACCCGCGAAGTCCAGGTCGACACAATCAAGAAGTCCGTTTCGATTCAAGTCGACGACGAGAAAATCAAGGCCAAGAAGGTCGTAGTGCAGAAGGACCAGATCTCGTTCGTGGTCGACGGTAAACCGTTCGACGTCGAGGGGTTTGTACGACTCAGTGGTGTGCTGACGGAGGGCGAGGTGGTCGGAACCGGGGCGTTGCCCGACGGCCAGCGGTTTACGTTCACGATTTCGCCACACGCCGACATTGACGACGAACCTGAAGAGAGCGTCGCAGAGGCAGAGTCGGATGACTCGGTGAAGGACGATAAGGACGAGTCCGAGTCCGAGGAAGATGATGAAGACTTCCAGATGCCAGCGCAGGAGCTGGTGTATCCGCTCGGGGCGTATGGGGTGTCAGGGCTGCCGAAAGCTCAGGATGTGTTGATCACCAACGCAACCGTCTGGACCAGCGGCCCAGCCGGCATTATCGAAAGCGGCGAGATCGAGATTCGTGGCGGGAAGATCGCATACGTCGGTTCACCGCGAGCGCAAATCATCACTGAACAACTGCTCAGCATCGACGCTGCAGGCAAGCATGTCACCGCCGGTCTGATCGATTGCCACTCACACACTGGCATCAGCGGCGGTGTCAATGAAGGGGGGCAAACCAACACCGCTGAGGTTCGGATCGGCGACGTCATCAACCCCGATGACATCAACTTCTATCGCCAATTGGCGGGGGGACTGGTCGCTGCCAACCAACTGCACGGCTCGGCGAATCCGATCGGCGGGCAGAATTCCGTGGTCAAACTGAAGTGGGGCGGCAGCGCTGAGGACTTCAGAGTTACCGACGCGATTTCTGGAATCAAATTCGCGCTCGGCGAAAACGTGAAACGCAGAACCACGCGCTATCCAAATACGCGCATGGGTGTCGAGACATTCATACGCGACGGCTTCATCGCTGCTCGTGAGTATCGCGCAAAATGGGATCGATACTTGGGCTTGTCAGAGGACATGCGAGCCCGCACGATGCCGCCTCGACGCGACTTGGAGCTGGACACGTTGGTCGAAATACTCGACGGCCGACGTCTCGTACACTGCCACAGCTATCGCCAAGACGAGATTCTCATGCTGATCCGTGTCGCTGAAGAGTTCGGCTTCACCATCGGGACCTTCCAGCACGTGTTAGAGGGATTCAAAGTCGCTGAGGCGATCGCCAGCCACGGTGCGGGAGCGAGTACGTTCAGCGATTGGTGGGCCTACAAGGTCGAGGTCATGGACGCGATTCCCTACAACGGTGCACTGATGCACGATGTCGGCGTGATCGTTTCGTTCAACTCTGATTCATCGGAGCTTGCGCGACGCATGAACACTGAAGCGGCCAAGGCTGTTCGCTACGGTGGGCTCGATCCGCACGACGCATTGAACCTCGTGACAATCAATCCTGCCAAGCAACTTCGGATCGACCATCGCACCGGATCGTTGGAAGTCGGCAAGGACGCGGACTTTGTGATCTGGTCCGAAAGTCCACTGAGCACATACGCCCGTTGCGAACAGACGTGGATCGAAGGTGCGAGGTACTTCGATATCGAGCAGGATCGTAAGTTCGCAGCATCATCTCAAGCTGAGCGCCAACGCCTCATCCAACGCGCTTTGCGCGAAGCGCACGGCAAACCCAAGGCAGACGCATCAGAGGAACCTACGACGCCGGATGAACCGGCGACCGAGGCTATGGCGATCATCGGATCGGTTATTGCCGATTCGCCCTACTCTTGCTGCTGGGAGGCAAACCAATGAGCAACTTCTTCAAACCATCAATCGGCTCGGCTGCGATACTGGTCATCTGCGGCCAGGTTGCCGGGCAATCTCAGCAGATCCCCGCGCCGCCTCAGAGTCAGCCTGTCGTGATCCACTCGGCGACGATCCATACCGTCTCCAGCGATCCAATAGCAGACGATGGGTACGTCGTCTTTGACGACGGTGTGATCACCGATGTTGGGCGAGGCCGTCCACCAAGCATTCCAGATTCTAGAGTCATTGACGCAACTGGTCTTCACATTTATCCCGGCTTCATCGCTTCGGACACAACGATGGGATTGACCGAAACCGGCTCGGTGCCGGTCACTGTCGATACGACCGAGTTGGGAGAGGTCACGCCCGAGGTGCGCGCCGCTGTCGCCATCAACCCGGATTCCTCCCTTATTCCAGTCGCGCGATCCAACGGCATTCTCACCGGCCTGGTATTTCCGCGCGGCGGACTGGTCGGGGGGCGGTGCTCAATCATCCGCTTGGACGGCTGGACGTGGGAGCAGATGACCATCGACGCAGAAGCGGGGCTTGTCGTCAGTTGGCCGCGAACCGAACCGTTTACAGGCTTCTCCTTTCGTCGGCCACGAGTCAGCGAAGAAGAGCAACGCAAACAGATCGCCGAGCGTCTCGAGCAGATTGAAACCCTGGTCGATGATGCGCACGCCTACCTGCGCGCTCGTGACGCCGATCCAACTCAAGCGACCGATCTTCGATACGAAGCGATGCGCAGTGTTCTAATGGGCGAGAAGCCGGTTTTCGTACGAGCTTCGACCGTGGGTCAAATCGAGTCAGCGATCGCCTGGGCAGTTCGCCGAGACTTGCGAATCGTGATCGTCGGCGGCCAAGAAGCTGATAAGGCGATTCCACTGCTCTTGAAGCACGACGTGCCGGTCATCATCGGCGGATTGCACCGCTTGCCGCAAAACCGCTACGAGCCTTACGACAGTGCGTTTGCGCTTCCTGCTAAACTGCACGAAGCGGGTGTTCGCTTCGCCATCGCCTCGGGAACTTCGCCCGCCCACGAGCGCAATCTCAACCACAACGCTGCGACTGCGGTGGCTTACGGGCTTCCTAAATCCGAGGCATTGCGTGCTGTAACGCTGAGCGCCGCCCAGATCATCGGCCTCGGCCAAACCCACGGCTCGATCGAAGTTGGCAAAGCCGCAACGCTGATCATTACTGAAGGCGATCCGTTACAGATCACGACCGATATGCTGGTCGCGTTCATCGACGGCCGTCAAATTGATCTGGGAAACCGCCAAAAATCCATGCACGAGAAATACCGTGAGAAGTACCGGCAACTCGGGCTGATCGGTGATGATTGAGCGTGGAAGGGAGCACTATTCGTCCAAGTCGGCGAAGAGGCGCTCTATGGCCTGGTTGATCTTCTCAGGAGTCTCGTATTGCCCTTGAGCGATCGCGTCGCGGATCTGTTGGACGAGTTCTTGCCGGACGTTCGGAAGATCACGAAGCCGGTCCAGAAGCCGGGCATGGTCGGATAGCTCGACACGGTCGTTGCGGCGCGCGATCGCATCCGCCGTTTCCGTACGGCGCTGCGAGCCTTCGTGTGCTGTCGGCCGGTTGATTGGTCCGACCGAACCATGGCCGATAGAGGAGATATCCGGCATACTGCAACGGCTCCACTGCGGACCCCCTACGGGTCCACCTGACGTTCCTAGCCACCCTCCAAACGTGGTCGTGGAAACGACTCAAAAACCTCGCGTCCACGGACAGTCTATCGTCGGGTCGGATTGTTTGGCTTGAACTTTCGATTATCTGAGCGAGGCAACGCAACTTCCTTGCTTTCACGACCTTACAGTATCATGGTTACGTCAAATGCCCCTACGACCTTCTGCGCAAGGGCAAGGAAATTTTGCCGATGAAACCTATCAAATTGACAGCCGATAAAACCCTCTTTCAAGGCCTCGCCGTGGCGATTTTCGGTTGCCTGTTGGCTGGGTGTGACGAGGGCCAGCCCGCGCGATCCGGATTTGAACCAGAACGCGAGTCAATCGTGCAGCCAGGTGTCGCAGCGACGCCGCACCCCGCCCAAGCCAGGCCTGCCGACTGGGGTGATGACTGGCTTGGATCGGACGGTAGCCGTATTGCGGGAGCCCGAAACGCCACTGGCCGCAGGCCCGCCCCGGTCCGAGCCGGACAACCCACAACGATCTGGACACTCGTGCTCCAGACCTTCTCTCAAGAGGGGCATCGCCAGGCGGCGGCCACCATGGTCCAGGAGTTGCGGGCGGCCGCTCCACAACTGGCCGAGGCGAGAGTGCATACAACCTCAAGCGGATCGATGGTTGTGTACGGCAACTACCAAAGTGCGCAGGACCCGGCGGCCCAACGTGACAAGAACGCCGTGAAGCAGATTACGATCCGAGGCCACAAAGCTTTCGCTCGCGCCATGCTGACACGCATACGGTTGCAGCCGGCGCCCGGCACGATGCATCCGTTCGCACTCATGTCGGTCCGGCAGCTTCATCCCAAGGTCAACCCACTGTACACGTTACAGGTTGCGGTCTGGGGCGACTTTGATAGCGGCAAGCTTACGCTTGAGCAGATTCATCGAGCGGCTCAAGCGTATGCAAGCGAACTGCGGGTCCAGAATCTCGAGGCGTATTTCCATCACGATGACGATCAGCGATTGAGTATCGTGACGGTCGGCGTATTCGATCGCCGTGCCATTGATCCCCAAACCGGATTCTTCAGCCCGGAGGTGGAAGCACTGATTCGGCGTTTCCCCGCACATCTGGTGAACGGCGAACCACTGATCGAAATCAAGAACAGACGCGATCCGCGCCGCAGCAAACAACCGCAGACACCGCGACTTGTCGAGGTGCCGAAGCTGTAGAGCCGCTTCACTGAAGACATAGCGGCTGCGTGCGCTAGTCGTCTAACGCCACGATGAATTTGCCAGTCCAAACGGGTCGATCGGTGCGACTCCGGTGGCACGGGCATCTTGCCCGTGCGACTTATCATGGCATGACATCTGCACGGGC
>CBDUST010000175.1:0-9395 GCA_965369945.1 uncultured bacterium
TCAAGGGCATCCCAGATCGCATGATCGCAGCGATAGATCACGAAGGGATCGTCAGCAAGAGACGGATCCTGCGATCTGTGGTTACGAGGAACGAAATCTTCGGGTGTACCGAGGTTTCGATCCGGGAGCGTACAACAGACAATCAGTTTCTTGGAGGCGATATTTTCCAAGACTACTACTCGATCTGGTGGCCAACACGCAGTAGCATTGCGGAGTTTCTTGAGTCGACAAGATACCTGCTAAGTGAGATCAGCGGGCTAGTCGATGAGTGTGGCGAGAGAACAAAGCAGTACAATGGTGTCTACTTATACTTGCACGGGCACCAGAAGCCTGTGGTAGTTAACTTCGACGAGTGTACGGATCTAACAGTTGACGCAATCCTTCCCTTCACGGGGAAAGAACTGCCCTCGATGATTCGAATCGGAACACCACACGGGGACATATGCTACGACTTCGAATCGTTTGGGACGCTACCCCAGCGCGTTGGCTTCGCGTCGCACTTGCGGATTGACAAAGAGCTTATGAGGTTTATCCAGGCAACTCACGAGACAGCCGTACGAATTGCTGATATCAGGTCAGTGATATCTGAGAGCCTTGATTCAACGAAGGAGTGAAGATAGAAGTGTTTGAGTTCAGCTTCGACCCAAGTGAGTGCGCGTTGCTGTTGCTTTATCTCTCGCAGGAGTGTGATGAGGCCGAACCACCACGTACGACGTGCCATGAGGGCCACTTCCTACACAAACTCCATGTGGAGAACCACTACTTCGGTGTGAAGAAACTCCTCACGCGGCGTTATCAGGTGGACTCCGAAACTGCGGGTTTGTGCGCAGCGGCTCGTGATGACGACTGCCCTGCAAGTCAGATTGCCGAGGAAGAGGGCATTGGCTGCTGTATGAGTTACTGGGACGAGCAAAAAAAGACGCTCACGAAGCGATTTTGTTGGAGTCCATCCGCAGACGAACCAGACTTCAACATGCGGCTAGAAGTAGAAGTATCAGCCCACTCGGCCGGCGTAGATGAGGAGGAACTGGCGGATCTCACGGGGTCAGCGATCCTCCTGGTACATGTAGCGTGGAGCGACGCTTGATGTTCGACGAGATCGTGTCCGTGTCGATGCCATTCGTTCTTTCGATCGTGATTCTCGTACTCAGATCGGGGCTGCGATCGTACGCTCGGCGAGCGCTGAAATTAACCATCCCCAAAGAGATCAGGCTAGCCGACAATATCGAGGAATTGTGCGTCGACTTGGCGGTGCACACATATTCTCAACTGAGCTTTTTCTTCTGTTTGCTATTGTGCAGCATCTCATTTATGGGATTCACTGTCGCCAGCGAGCATCCGGGTCTTGCAGCTCTCGGCGTGCTACCGCCGATGATCTTGATTCCGTGGTGGTTGATTCACTGGCAAGCTCTTCCGGCGCCGGAGATCGAAGGTCATGGTGGGAGATGGATGCGACGCTGGGCATGGATCTTGACTTTGGGCCTCTGGGTCGCGACGGTAATAGTGCAGATCGGTGCGCCGCAACCGTAACTAAGTGTCGAATACGAGTCTGGCGAGACTCTTAGACAATGCCTGAGGGGCAAGGACATCATGGACGCTGTCCGTCAGAGACAGGTAGACGGTCCGCTGATTGTGGCTCGTCTCGCATACCAGGACTGGACGCTCATCCTTCAGTACAATCCCTCTCACCACATAGTTAATGGGCTTGTCTGTGTTGTTCGTAAAGCACTTGTTAGCAATGCCCTCATGAAGCATGCAATAGAGAATGGTCTTCCGTTCGGCTCTCATGCTCGTTCTGTGGTGGAGTAAATATATAAATCTTGCGCCTCTTGGACGTACGTAGCGGAGAAGAGCGTCCGTGTACCTAGGTGTCACGTAATCCCGATTATAGGACCACAGAAGGTTTATGTTCACACCGGCACCACCACAGCTGCTGCAGCCAAGAGCCGGGAAAAACCCTTCAAGGCATTGACAACCAGTGACCTTTCCCCCGCTTTAACCCCTAGAGCTTGCGGCTAAATGGCGTCGTAATCGAATTCCAATTCGTTGAGGTGCTGCGTGGTCTCATAGAGATTGCCACGCTTGGTTGTCCGCCCCGACTCTGCGATCAGGTGGAGATGACGCTTGGCTCGTGAGCATACAACGTAGAGCAGCTTGGCAGCCTGCGAGTGGGCTTCTAAATCTGTGCCGTCTATCACGACTCGCCAATTAGGAATGTAGCCTTTTAGTAACCCAAAGCAGATCACAGTGTCGTACTCTTCACCTTTCACCCCGTGACATGTGCTCACAACAACACCAGACGGATGCTTGAACACCTTTCGTAAGTAGCCAATGTCGGTAGGGGTTTCTACCGCAGGGTCGGCAATTCGCGCCTCCGCCTTCTCGAAGAAGAGGTCGTAGGATTCGGAAAGCCTGGGCAAGAGTCCAGTCTCGATCATGAGCAATCCCATAAGATCGGAGAATACACTGCGTAGATAGCTGAGGCCCTCTTCTTCGGACGATGTGATCGAGTTCGTTAGCCGCAAGAACCTACGTGCCCGATTTCGGCCCAGTTCGATCGCTGAGCCGGTCATCTCTTCCAGATCGCGCAAGACCTCCCCGGCCCACCTTAGCCGGGTTCGGTACAAACGGGGCTCAGGAGCCGTGAGGAATATCCGTGCAATCTTAAACCATAGATTGTCGCGCTGTGCATGAAGGGGCGACAGCCCGGGTGCATCAAAATCGACATCGGGAAGTAGGCGCGTGAGGTCGCGAGCGACGGAGCGCACATGCCACCAATGCGGAGCCAACACGCAGATCTCTCTTTCAGGGATTCCGATTGCAAGCGCATTGTTGATTAGTTGAGAAATATGCCGGGCGAGGTCGTCCTTATGCAACGTTTGATCGACGAACGTAATTTGACCGCGTGAATCTGCAAGTGGCGACAGCGCCTCAATCGACTCTACGCCTGGCCGAAATGCTCTATAATAGTCAATCATACGTTGGGACGACCTATAGTTACCCGTCAAACTAAGCGGCTGGATGTCTCCGATCCCAAACTCCTGCTTGATCTCGTCAGTGTCTTTGGTGACGGCTCCAAGTGATTCATAGATCGACTGATCGGGATCCCCGACAAAGAAGAAAGTTGGACATGGAGCATCGGCGCACGCTATTCGGGCGAGAATCCCGTACTGCAAGTCCTGTGTATCCTGAACTTCATCTACGCATACGAGAGAGATGATGTGTCCGAGCGTCTGAGCAATCTCGGGCTGGTCTGCTAGCAAGGTATACGCACAGTAGAGAACGTCGTCGAAGTCAAGGAGGCGCGATTCGCAGAGGTGTTTTCGATAGGCATTGGCGATTCTGTTGGCAGCTAAGTTGGCGTTCGCCGCTACTCCGAACCTATCGCGCGCGACGTTTACCTCGAAATAATCTCCCTTACCCGCATTTTTCTTCAAGGATCGAAGAAGCTTGTTTGTGTAGTATTCATCCGCGACAGAGAAGCCCTTTCGAATCCTTTCGATATAGGGTGCATAGGGGCGAAGAATCCACTCCAATGCGAAGGAATGGATCGTGCCAGCCCACAGTTGAGTCTGCGGCACATCGGCTTGATCGAGGCGGCTCTTCACCTCGTCGGCGGCGCGATTGGTGAACGTCAGTGCTACGACTCGATGCTGTCGGGACGGAATCTCGCCTAGCCCCCTAATGAGCCGGCATGCGAGTACACGGGTTTTGCCACTACCTGGACACGCGGTCACCAGTGCGTGCCCTTCGCAGTTGACCGAAGCTTGCTGTTCTGTGCTGAGGTAAATCACGCTTGATGGCACTCGCTCAAGTATTTGGCAAGTGCGGTAAGCGGATCGTCGGGAGCGTATTCCTTGAAGGCATTGATTAAGTCCGACTCGCTCATTTCTTTCACATCGCCGGCTCCTTGGATCGATTCCCGAATCTCCTCATCAAACAACTCTTGATTCATACGATATAGACCCATCTTTCTAAGAATGGAATCTGTCACATTGTCAGAAGCCGCGAAGGCCACCGCTCGAATGATGTACTCAGGGATGACGGTATCAACCTCCAAGTGCTCAGAGAGAAGTAGAGCAAACCAACCCTTTCCGACTTTCTTCGCGAGCCGAAGGATCTCGGAGCCAGCCTCGACAATATCCGATGATTTGATTCGTTCTTCGGATCGTTTGCGCGCTGCCACCTGGGTGAAGATCGAATCGAGGGTACCGAGCACTTCGCGAGAATTATTCTCACCGATGAAGTCCACCTCAAAGGTGTGCTCAGCGTAGAATGGCCAAACCCAGACGTTGTCTGCTGCAAAGGTATCCAGGGTCTCTTTCCGCCTCTCCCCTTCTTCTTGAGACGCACGGGCACGCGCCTGCACGGGAGAATCATCAGCTGGATCATCCGGAATCGAGATCAATGAAGCATCAAGGTCTGTAACGATTGCACATCGCCGTCGAATGCGTTGATCGTCAAAGATCACGGCAACGTGCTCGAAGAACGCAGAGTTCATTGCGACCACGCTGACTCCTAGTTCATCAACGCTCACCCCGAAGACAGCCTTAATCAAAGTGGGTATTAAGACCAGTTCTGCATCGCCTTCGACGAGGACAACTCCCTTGGCGAAGAGAAGAGTCGATCGTGTTGCATCAAGGTATCTCTCAACTCGGGAGATCGTTTGTGGTTCCAGTCCGTGCGCAGGCTGGAAAACTGCTGCTTCCGTCCCCTGACGAGCCAGCACGTTCATCGCTCCAATCGCCGCTGCCGAGGAGATGTGCGTGGAGTGAGTTGAGAGAATCACCTGCGTTCGATCGGCCGACTGACTCTCGAATAGAGTTTTCTGGACGTGGGCATGTATGTGGGCTTCGGGTTCCTCAATAAGAAGAAAGTGAGCCACCCTGTCTGAAGACAGCTTCAGTTCGTATTCGAGGAGCTTGAGTGCGAGGTAGATTAGATTCGCACCCCCAAGGCTCAGTTCGCTTAGGTCTCCTCTGTAATCGACCTCTATGTCGTCGCCAACCGTAACGGCGAGCCGCTGCAAGAGTTTGTCAAGCTGATCGGGGAGCATCGACTCGATACTGACTGAGGGTGAAAAGGTATGCCCTACGGTTTTGTGAAGTGTGCTCTGGATGCCGATGGCAATCTCGCGGATCTCTGACAACGAGGCAATGTCGCTATTCAGATCTGCAACCGCTTCCGTGATTCGTTTTGCGTCGTCACTTCCAATTGACGCCTCCGTGCCCTGGAGCAGTGCGAGAAGCGGGTTGTTTCGGTATCCGCGTAGATCTGAAACTGCGTCGCGAAGGGCTTGCACGAACGTGCATGTGATTTCCGCATGGATCGGGTTGGTTGTTCGGACCCCAAGGCGCTCTTGGTCGTCTTCGTCGGGATCAGGAAACGCAAATGATTCGAAATCGCCTGCGATTGCGGCGTACTCGTCATCGTTTAGAAAATCGGCATTTGCTCGCCCTGAGTGCACCGCTTCATAGTCGTCTGTTGTCAGTCCTTGCAGATACGCTTCAAATTCTGCCTGTGAGGACTCATCCTGGGTCATATCAAATAATCTCTTTCGGACTTTCTGTCTTGGTCGGTAAGTAAACAGATAGGTGCCCGATTCGGACCCATTCATGTGCCCGGTCGCGTGCTTCAGGATTTGGCAGCCCTCAGACGGATCAAGATCTTCAAAATCGACTGCGATCATCACCCAATGACCTTGCCATCGTTTCAGGCTTCGGCAGAAGTCGCGTGGCTTTAGGTAGGCCGCATTGCGTGTGAGACTTTCGTCGAGCAGGAGCCTCAGCGCAAAGAAAGCATTTGTCTTCCCGGCCCCGTTCTCGCCGATGAATGTATTCACGCCTTTCTGCAGCACGAATCTGGCTGAGCGAAAGTTGCGGAAATTTCTAATTCGTAGTTGCGAGATGTACATTCCGCTCTACCTCATTCACGGTGATTACTTAGGAGCGCGTACTAAGGACACTAATGTACATACCTCATAACAGTTGATTGAACAAGACAGGTGATTCACGGAATATCTGTGTGCACTCAAGGGGTAAGAGAGAGCCCTCATGATCCGTTCATAAACCATTCCTGGACCACGCACATCATCAAGCACAGAACGTGCCAACTCAATGAGAACACACGACATGTGTACAGAAACTGGGGTATGCCGCGCGATGTCTACGCAACCTTCAGCATTCCAGCCTCAATCAGCTCGCGCTCCAATTCGGTCACAACTTCATCAACAGATTCGGAAAACTGCACCCGCGAAATTCCGTCGAGGTCACTATGAATGCGAGTGCCCTGCTTGAATACGATGCACACATGGTCGCGTCCGAGCCTCCCGTAGAACCACCCAAGTTCGAATATTACATTTGGGCGAGCTTGCGTGTAAGAGCCGTCTTTGGTTTCGACGCTATCGTCCGGTGTAAGTAGTACTACGGCAAACGCGGCTCTTTGCGATTCCTCCTCAACTTTCTCAATTAGAGTTCTCCCCTTTCCCGGTTTGGATGCCAGCACCAGAGGCTCGAGCCCCCATCTTTCTCTAAGGAGTTCCTTCAAACGCAGGAGATTTAGTTCGTCATGGCCATGTACAACGAACACAGCGTTTGTGGAAGGACGTTCTGGAACCTCGATCTTTGATTCGTCGTCGTCAACGGCAATGGCCACCTCTAAGACATCAGCGGGGTGCTCCTCAAGTTCTTGGTCAAGTGCCTCAAGAAATCCGGCATACATCCGGGCTTCATCCACAAGATTGCCGATTGGATCACCCATCCGAAACGACATCTTCGCCTTCTTCTCTAGACGGTCGCCCTCATGTTGGTGAACACGCGTACGTAACAGATCCACGGTGCGCCTCTTCCAGCGCTTGAGACGCTCGAAACCTCTATCGGAATTACCGTCGGATTGGGCCTGTGCCGCCAGTGCTGCGAGCTCCTCTATCTGAGATTGAATTACCTCTCTTGCAACAGCCGTCTTTTGGGCGAGACTCATGTTTGTTCCTTCAGGCAGTTCCGGCATCCTGAGGGTCGCGGTAGGCGGCTCTTCAGAAACACTCATATGGCGTCATTGTAAGCAAAGAGCGGCCGCGCCGAGTCGTTCTGGGCACACAGGCACGTTGTTGTCGCAGGGCCAAACAGAAGGCTCTTCCGGAAACAAACTGGGCGGTCAGGTCCTAGTCAGACACTTGGGCTAACCGGTGCTCAGGATGAGTCTTGGCGTCAGCTACCCGCCTAATCTCCTCCGCTGACAACTCGTACTTTTTGGTAGCTTGCTCATACTCCACCAGCATGCGCCGATAAATGTCTAGGGATGGCATGTGGCTATTCAGATCTGTGTCCGCCAGTTCCTCGTACTGACCCAGCGTGTTGATGACATAGTCGGCGTATGCGTATTGTTTAGTTTCACAGTTCCCGTCGAACCCAAAGAAGGAGATTCGACGTAGCTCGATCGTTGATTTTTCATCAGGGTGCCAGCGCCGCCTTTATATGAGTCAACCGACCTTGCGCGAGATTTCCTCGATTCGCCTTTCCTGTGCTTCAAGCACGGCAACAATCGCGTCAATAAGCAACATGCCGACAGGGCCGGATTCGGAGGACAAGCACTGTTTGCCAGAGTTCTTCTTCAGGCCATTGCGATAAGATTCTACCGTTGATCTTAACTCTTCGATAGTCATATGCACCTCGAGTGTGAGAACCTGTTCGGTTTAGCACTTCTCATATTTCGTGTTCTGTCCCTTGCCGCAGTTTCCACATGGAGGAAGCTGATCCGAATCGTCATCGAGCGTCACCTTCCAGTCGCAGTCCGTGCAGCAGTACGTACCCTTTCCTGGTTTTTCGCCGACGTTGTACATGACTTTTCCTTTGCTATTGTTAGGGTTGGAGATTCCTGATCGATTTGTTGCAGCCAGCGGATGCTGCTCAGAAATCCCATGATCCTCCGCCACAATCCTCATCGCTTCCCTGAACACAGCCACGGCCACGCCGATGCGGGTCTGGACCCCGAGCTTCCGGTACAGCCGACCGAGCATCGCCCACAGTCTACCGCGTGTGACACGCGTTCGAGCAGTAGAAGCAGCCGTCGACGTCATTGTAGTGGTTCTTAGCCTCACGTACCGCATCCTTGCAGTTCGTGAAATCGCCGAGATACACCCGATTCTCCGGATCCGGAAGGTAGGAACATCCGGTTGTGTGAACCTCATGCTCTCCTGTTGATTGGGCATTCTTGTTTACGTAGTAAGAGGCCATGATTGAACTCCTTGTCCTGTTTTTTCCTTCTTGTCAATTCGCGCGACCGTCAGTACTCATTCCTGCACCTGCTCTTCCGCCACAATTCTCATCGCTTCGCTGAACACGGCCACGCCGACGCGGGTCTGGACCCCAAGCTTCCGGTACAGCCTGCTAAACTGAGTTCTCAGCGTCTTATACGAAATACCGAGCTGATGAGCAATTGCACGATCCTTCAATTCGCAGAGCAACAACTCGACAATCTGCATCTCACGGGTACTCAGCCCCAATCGCCGGCCGACAACAGCAACCCCCGGAAGTAAACCCGCTCCCGGAACACCCGCCCCGGGACCCCCCGGAAGGGCGCCGTTCCCAGAGGAGACCCTCGGGAGTGCTGGCGGAAGGAAAGACGCCATTGCCCCCTGCTGGGAACGGTGGCGGAACCTCCAGGGGCGGGGGGTGCCTGTAGGGGGGTTTGAACCCAAGAAGTGGGCAATCGCAACACATCTCTTCCGTCTACGTGCGCGCGGATTCAGCGCAATTCGATCCTCTACGAATTAGGGCGAACGCTACCTGCATCGTGTGACAAGTAATTTGTAACAAATCAGTTTTCGGTTCAGGCGCGCACTACATCCGCGGTTTCCAGGAGCGGCGCGCGGGGTCAGACCGGATTGAACCACACAGGCTGGGGCATCCGTGTAGGCTTGCGCGGGCGTCGCCCATCAACTATTAACCAACGGGCTCTGTGAGACGGAGAACGCGAGAGTTTGAGAGAGTTAGTTTCGGATGCCGAGAGCAACCGGTATGGTCTGTCTCAGTCCGATCGACCGGCTCTGAGGTAGTCCAGGAAGTGAGGTTGTGATGCCGATCCGCATACAATGCCGTGAAAAACCGCGAGCCAGATCACAACCTGCAGAAGATATAGGGCAAAGCGCGCCACCGGCAGACGATCCATAGGCGTGTCATACGGATAGGAAACCAAAGTTCCGCATGCGATGCGGATCAATCCAACTGTTGTTAGGCGCGGCGTAGACAAATGGATTCAATGCAACCTCGGGCTGTCGACGGAGCTGGTCGCACTCTAGATCCACGCGACGGCGTTGTGCCCATTATGAAGGAGATTGGCAAAGGCCGCTTGCAGATTGTCGGCACCGGCTTCTATATATCGCGGTTCGGCCTTTTCAT
>CBDUST010000176.1:0-9343 GCA_965369945.1 uncultured bacterium
GCCGCTGTACGTCAAGACGCTGGAGATCAAGAAGCGCGTCCTGGGCAAGGAGCATGCGGCCACGCTCCGGACCATGAACAACATCGCGAACCTGTACGCGGATCAGGGCCGCTACGACGAGGCTGAGCTGCTGCTCGTCAAGACGCTGGAGATTCAGAAGCGCGTCCAGGGCGAGGAGCACCCGCACACGCTGAGGTTCATGAACGACCTCGCGAAGCTTTACGGGGATCAGGGGAGAATGGACGACGCCCGGCCACTGGTTCGTGCGCGGCAAGAGGCCATGAAGCGGCGAGCTGACCGGCCCGGAGCATCGGTGAATGATAAGAATGACCTCGCCTGGAACCTGTTAACCTGCGAGCCGGCCGATCTGCGCGATCCCGAGGCGGCCCTGCGTCTGGCCCGCGACGCCTGCGCCATGACGGACTACGCGGACCCCGGCATTCTCGACACGTTGGCGCTGGCCCTGCACCTGACCGGTGACACGCCCGCGGCCATCGAAACCGAGAAGAAGGCCTTGTCACTGTTACCACCCGATGCCCTTGGACGCAGCGACTACGAAGCCGCTCTCGCGAGGTTCGAGGCGGCCCTGCAGGAGCCGGACACCGCCGAAGAGCCCAACGGACAATGATCGCCCTGCGCGGGATGACTCGAGCCGAGACCGACTAAGGCTGCGAGGGCAAGGCGGCCGAGGCCATGCGGCGCATATTGATCGCGCACGCCCGCAAGCGCGGGTGTGTCAAACGGGGGTGGCCATCTCATCCATGTCTCGCTGGACGCCCTTGAATTGGCGGTCGGCGAAAATTCTTAATCTTTTCTGGTCCTCGACGACGCAATACGGCGCCTAAGTGAGCATGACCAGCGGGCCGCCGAAGAGATCCGGCTAACCGTTGTCGCACGGTTTTTCGCTCTGACTCAGCGACTCAATTAAGGAGGCGATCATGAAATGACCCTGAAGTTCGATGAACGTTGTGTTTCAGATAGTACGTGATCTACTGATTTTCAACTCTAGAATGAGGAGAACTAAAATGTTCCACCGAAAGAGAAACTTACTTATGAGCATGATTTTGACCGCGGCTATGCTGCTGGTCACGGGGATCGCCTTAGCCGCGGCGACCGAGATAGCGGTGTCCGGGGATCAATTCACTGTTGCAGTACTCGACCCGGGGACAAGTTGGATCGACGACGAGGGGATTACCCACGTTCGTGATGTGATCCTCGAAGTGAGTTTTACCGGGGATATCCAAGGGAGCGCCATTCAGGGTCTCAACTACAATATTGACCCGTTCGGCGATGGCGACTTGCATGGCACCGCCGTGTTTGTGGGCACTATTTTCGGCGACGAGGCCGCGCTCGGAGGTCGCTTCGCCGGCGACATCAGCGGGGGTGTGTTCTCGGCCGACTCAATTGGACACGGAACCATTGGAGGCGCTCAAGCGCAGAGCAGGCTGACAACCACCGGTGTCCTTGGCAGCGGGGTCGCCACTTATGCCGGGACAATCCTCTTCCCGCACGGTCAATAGAGACCCCGGAGGGCCTGTCTCCGCCGCCGGCGTTGCACAGGCCAGGAATCACTCCCTCTCCCCTCACTGGATAACCTATGAGGGAAGAGGGGGTTTGAAGAAGGCGTCAGGAGATCATGGGAGCGAGGGGTAACGGAAGACAGCAGACATCTGGTCGGGTGCCATTCTCTTTCCCCGACTCGTCGGGGTGAAGCATGCCGTACCCTGATACGGCCAAAGCATGGCACCCGTCCCGGGGGCAAAGGCGCTATTGCCCGGCTGGGCCCAAGCTTGGTGCCTCCCAAGAACCAGTGGCCATCCGTATAAAGCCGGCCTCGGCCTAGAGGGGCCGCATTCGCACCCGGCGCAGTGAGGACTGGTGAGACTGGCCTTTGGCGGCAATAATGCGCTCATGCCCTGGCTCTTGTATCGCTACATCATCGGCGAGCTTCTGCGGGTCTTTGCGCTGTCCGCCGGCGTGTTGGTGATGGTGATTGCCTTCGGGGCGGCGATCAAGCCCTTAGCGGCCAACGACCTCATCGGCGCGGTGCAAACGGCCAAGTACATCATGCTGGCGACGATCCCGATGTTGCAGTACGCTCTGCCGTTCGCGGGCGCATTCGCAGCGACGATCGTATTGCACCGGTTGACGACCGACAATGAGATCCAAGCCATCGCCGTCAGTGGAATTAGCTATCGACGGATTTTGATGCCGTTGGTTGTGATGGGCGTGGTGCTGGTGGCGATCATGGTTATGTTGACACAATCGATCGTGCCTCGGTTCTGGGCGATGATGGACCAGAACATTGCCTCCGACGTGACGCGCGCTTTTCGAGCCTCAATCGACAAGGGAGAGCCGTTTGTGATCGGCAAGATCCAGATCTATGCGGACCGGATCTATGAACAACCGCATCCGGACACCGGCGCCGAGACTCGGCTGATTCTGATCGGCGTGGCTGCGGCCGAGCTGGACGACGAAGGCCGAGTCGCCACAGACGTGACGGCCAGTCAGGCAGCAGTCGATATCTATCGCCGTGGGTCGCGCACCTACCTTCAACTAGAGATGCTCGACACTGTGGCTTACAAACAGTCCACCGGCGAGCTGATCGAGGCGCCGGTGATTCGACCGGCTCCGATACTCGTGCCCAATCCGGTCCGCGATCATCCGATGTTCATGACACGCCGAGAGATGCTGCACCTGCGCGAGCATCCCGATGGATACAGCGGGGTGAAGGAGGCTAAGGACGCGCTGGCACAGGTCATGCGCGAGATCGAAGTCTGGCGGCAGTTTGACGAGACGCTGAGATCAGATCGGTCGCTTGAACTGGTCGGCGAACACCGAGTACTTACGATCGACGCCGACCGTGTTGATCGAGGGGAGTTGTCAACAACCGACGGTCGGCCGGTGATGGTGCGGTCAGTTGAACCGAACGGCGCCACGATTTTGTACGCCTCGGCCCAGGCCGTGCTCGGCCTGAGCGGTGGGTCTTCGTTGTCGGAGTTGGCCGTCTCTTTGTCGCTTGAAGATTACGATGTCATCGACGAGAAGACGGGTGGCTTGATCAACCAGCGTGAGCGCTTGGAGTTTGTCGGCTTAGCGGCGAGCGGATTGATCGAGCAAGATCTGTCTACACTCGGGTACGATGAGCTCTTGCAGCGTGCCGAAGGTCAGGGAAAACGTGTCATGCGCCGTGTAGAGAAGCTCAAAGACCGCATCACCGACCTGCGTTTGCAGATCGAAAGCAGATTGCAGCGCCGATATGCGCTGTCGCTGACGGCACTGATGTTGCTCTTGCTTGGCGGAACGCTGGCGATGGTGTTGCGCAATTCGTTGCCGTTAGTCATTTATGTTTGGGCGTTTGTACCCTCGATTCTTGATGTCATCTTGATCTCAGGCGGCGGGCATATGGTCAAGAACGGTCAGGTCGAACTTGGCACCGCCGTATTGTGGTCGGGCAACGCCTTGCTAGCAGCGATTATTGCCTTTGCCTATCGACGACTCATTCGAAACTAGGATCACTGCACGAATGTCTCTGCTGGATCGATACATCGTTGGACGGTTCCTGAGCAATTTCGCGATTCTTTTCGCCCTGCTCTTCACCTTTGCAATTGCGATCGACCTATTGCTGCAACTGGATCGATTCGTGGAGGCAGCGCAGGCGCGAACGGGGGAGGCCGGGGCCGTGTGGCGCACAATCGTTATGGCGGGTATTGTCCTTGATTTTCACGGTCCGCGAGTCTTCCAGTTCTACGCCTATATGTTGGGATTGCTTTCGATCGGCGCGATGGGGTTTACGCTCGCGCAAATGCACCGGCATCGTGAATTGGTCGCTGTCCTCGCCTCCGGTGTGCGCCTTCATCGCGTCGCGGCGCCGCTGATTTGCGCCGTCTTTGGTCTGAACCTGCTGCAACTGCTCAATCAGGAGTTTGTCTTGCCCAAGCTGGCCCCGCAATTGATCCGCAAGCATGGCGACATCGGGCGGGCCGGCGTGAGTGGGTTCGAAGTTCTGTTTACCGCTGACGGCGATGGGAATCTGCTGCAGGCGCCGATGTTCGATCCGCAGACGAACACATTGTCCACGCCGACCATTTTGGTGCGCGACGATTCGGGGCGCACGGTCAAGCGCATCACGGCCGACGAGGCAACATGGGACGACATCGCAGGCGGATGGCGCCTGAATCAAGGCCAGGTGATGAGGCCGCGATCGAACGAAAGGGGCGTCCCTTCCTCGCGGTTCGTACGGCAGCCGATCGAACTGTTTGAGACGGACCTTGCGCCCGAGGTTTTGAAGATGCGGCAGTATCGTCAATTCGCGGCGATGCTCAGCATCAAACAGATTCGGAAGCTGATGAAATCAGGTCAGCCCGAGGATCGTGATGTGCTTGTACGATTCTGGTTTTCAAGATTCACAGCAGTGTTGATCAACATGTTGGTTTTGGTGATCACGCTGCCTTTCTTTCTGCTACGTGCTCCAGCTAATCTCTTGCGCCAGAGTCTACTGTGTGCGGGCACGGCCATACCGGCGATGGTCGGTGCGCTGATCGGGTTAACGGTTGATCTACCTGGAATCGCCTCCTCGGTCGAGGTGTTCCTACCGGGACTTGTGCTGATTCCGATCGCTATGTTTCAGGTGACACTCGTGCGCAGCTAGAGCAGTTTCACTGAAGACGTAGCGGCTGCGTGCGCTAGCCATCGAACGCCACGCTGAATGTGCCGGTCCCAACGGGTTGATCGGCGCGACTCCGGTGGCACGGGCATCCTGCCCGTGCGACTTGTCAAGGCGTGACCTTTGCACGGGCATCCTGCCCGTGCCACCGGACCGTCGCACCGTCCCTCTTCTACCATGCCAGGACGCCACAAGAGCATTGAAACTGCTCTAGTGGAACGGGCTTCCAGCCCGTCACCTTCACTCTTACAGACGGGCAAGTCTCCATAGGCGACTCGCCGAGGCCAGATGCCCGTCGCACAGTCCGGCAGACAGAACCTAGGCGCTTGGCCCGGACGTTACACAGTTCGTTTCGTCGGTGCGGACACGACCCACGTGGCCCAGGCGATAGCGGCGCTGGCGAAGACGAGTGAACCGGCCAATGCGAGGAAGAACGGTTCACCGACTAATGGGCCGCGGATTGCCTGTGTACACCAGGAAAGCGGGTTGAGCCGAACGACTACTTCGAGCCATCTTGCAGCGCCTTGTGGTGGGAACAACGCGCCCGACAACAACCAGGCGGGCATGAACACGAGGTTCATGATCCCGTGAAAGGCCGCCGTCGTTTCGGTTCGCCAAGCAAAGGCCACGCCGACGGCGGTCATAGCGACGCTTGTCACAGCGACCGCGAACAACGCCAGCAATACTGCACCGAAGGTGAGGTGTATGTCGAGTAACGGGGCCGCCGCCAGCAACAGCGCCGCTTGCACCCACGCCACGATGGCGCCGCCGAGCGTCTTGCCCAGCGCGATCGACCAGCGTGGAGCGGGGGAGACCAACACGCTTTGCAGCCACCCTTCACGGCGATCCTCGATAATGGAGATGCTCGAGAAAATCGCCGCAAACACTGCGACCAACGTGATCATGCCCGGCAGCAGGTATGAAGCGTAACTCGCCTCGCCCAATTGGGCCGGTGCTCGGAAGGATTGGGCGAATCCACTTCCCATGAACAGCCACAGCAAGCACGGCGTGCCGATGGCTGCGGCGAGCCGCGCCGGCTGACGTACGAAAAGAAGCAGTTCCCGGCGCACGATCACGCCCGTCACCACCCAGGCCGAAGTTGGTGACGCGTTGTAGATCGATCCCGCGTCCGGCTTCGTTGCGAAGGCAGGTTGTGGCGACAAGGTAGTCATTCGCTTCGTTGCTCTTCGGTAGTGGTCCCATCCAGATCGAGCTGCGCTCCGGTGTGATGCTCAAAGACGTCTGCGAGCGTCGGCGGCGCGATCGTAAACGACAAGCCCGAATTTGCGAGCTGAGTAACGACTGCGGCGACCCGATCCGCATCGTGATCCAACGACGCCGACCATCCCCCAGCCGTTCGCTCCCAACGTAGATCTCCAAGGGTGGGCGCCGCTTGCGCTTCGCCCCCAAAGACCGTTACCCGCCGCTCGCCCAGCGCTTCGCGCAGCATTGTCGGCGGGCCGTCAGCCACGATCCGCCCCTGATGCATGAGCACGACGCGATCACACCGGTCCGCTTCATCGATCAGGTGCGTGCTCAGCAGCACGATCCGTCCGAGGCCGGACTCCTCTTCACGTTCAAGCATTTTCAGGAAGGCCTCGCGCGCTACAGGATCAAGGCCGACCGTTGGTTCGTCCAGAAGAAGTAGCTTGGGGCGATGCAACATGGCGCGGGCCAGGTCCACGCGACGCGCCAAACCGCGAGAGAGTGTCTTGACCAGATCTCGGCGACGATCCGTCAAGCCCGCTTGATCAAGTTGCTGTGTGATCCTCGATTGTGCCTCTTGCCTCGAAAGTCCGTACAAGGATGCCTGATCGCGCAGGTTCTCGTATACCGTAAGATGCGGATCGAGCCCGTCCGTTTGGAAGACAACGCTGACCATCGGCCGAACGTCCGCCGGCCGGCTCGCGCCGAACACCTCCACGGAACCCTCATCAAGCGGGAGTATCGAGCAGATGATTTTGATGAGGGTGGATTTGCCCGAACCGTTTGGGCCGAGGATGGCGACCGTCTGTCCCGGAGCGATTTCGAGGTCGATTCCGTGCAGAACCCGTCGCGCAGCCCGCCGCCGTGCGCCTGGATAGCTAAAGACGAGCCCACGAATCGCCAGGCCGACGGTCGCCGTCTCCATCGCTTGCTGAGGTTCGGTCGCTGTTGCCGTCATCAGTTCCACGTAGGCCAAGATCGTATCGCGCCGGGGTGATCTTTGGATCATTCTCGGCGTTCAAATGATCTCGGACCTTCCCGGTTGGGCTATTGGACATACCGTTGTCGACTCCAGTTGTCCTGCAACGCTTTGTCAAAGATCGTGACTGAGGTTTGAAACAGCATTTGCCTGGCCAGTTGATCCATGAGCAGACGCTCGTGATGAAGCCTGGCGAGGCGCTCTACCGCGGATCGAACCTGGGCCGGTTCTACGTCTTCGCCGGCGATTTCACGGACCGACATGAGTACGGCATACCCGGTATCCAGCAGCACAGGCGCTGAGATTTCGCCCGATCCCAACGACCACAGTGCTTGTCGCAGCGCCTCAGGATAGCTCACGTCCCCGCGGCTGATGGGCTCGAGCAGCCCGCCTCGAGCGGCACTGGAGTCCGTCGAAATCTGCACCGCAACGTCAGCGAACGCCTCGCCGCGTCTGAGGCGCTCGATCGCAGCCTCCGCCTCGGCCAGACCAGGTACAACCATCAACCGTGCCTGACGCTTTGGACCATAAATCATTTGATACATCCGCTGTATCGTGGCTTCGTTGAGTCGAACTTCGCCGCGGATCAGGGCTCGCAGCATGGCGTTGCGGCGCATGAGCCGCTGGAACCGCTGTGGGCCTAGTCCCTGCCTTGCCCGCACCTCGTTGGCGAGCCGCTCGGCCAGGTCCGGGTCGGGATCGAGCGTCTCCAGGAATAGTTGCCGCTCGGCGTCAACATCTTCGTCTGTGATCTGAAGTCCTCGGCGCAGGAGGGTCTCGGCGGCAATTCGATCCAATATCACCTCTTGCAACACCATCGCCCCGGCGGCTTCATTCAATAGCGGCCTCAGCTCACCCCACTGGACTACACGGCCGTTGACCAACGCCGCGGGCCTGGCGTCAATCACCGTAGAGACGTTCTGAGGCTCGGCAGATGAATCGACCGGGTTCGCGGCAGGCGATGTAGGATTATCCATCGCTAATGGCGCCTGTTGGATGGGGTTGTCGTGAGAGGGCGAATCCGCAGCCGGAGTACATGCGAACAGAATCGCAGACGCCAAGATTGCGACGGGGCTTCCCATCCCCATGTTTGAGGAATAGCCTTGCATATCCCCCAAGCGAACCCGGAAAACGGTCGGATGTCAAACCCATGGCCAAAGTAAAGCTGCTGATCTGTCCCTATTGCGGCGAGACCCAACCCCAGGCCGAGCGCTGCCGTAGCTGTGCCGGGCTCCTGGAGCCTCTGAGTCGGCAGGCGACCCACAACGCTATGGGGCCGTGGTCCGTTCGCGACCCGGACCGCCCACACCAGCCTGGGTGCAGCTACGAGACGCTGGTTCGGCTCGTGGAGCGGGGACAAGTCAGCAAATATACGATCATTCGGGGCCCCACGACCAAGCAGTTCTGGACGATTGCCAAGCGCGTGCCGGGCGTGGCCCACCTCCTGACCTACTGCCACAACTGCGATGCATCAGTCGATCCCGGTGATCACGGCTGCCATGCCTGCGGCGTCCCCTTCGGAGCGTACTTGGACCGTAACTATTTGGGATTGCCGGAAATTCGACCGTTGCCCTGGGAGGCTCAGCTTGACGAGAACGACGCGGCCCGATTCTCCGAGCGGTCGCTTCAAGTCAAACACCTGGGGCACGAGGCGAGCCTATCAAGTTTCGCCAGTGATGAGGAGCTGCTGCGCGAGGTGGGAACGAGTAGCCCAACGCATCGCGGCGGCGTAGGGGCGCATGCGCCCGCTGGCAACATCGCCGAACGCGTCGCTTCTGAAGCAGGAGCCGCAACCGGTCCGCGATCTGGTTCGAGCGCTAAAGCGTCCGATGTCGGCTCGAACATTTTTGACGACTATTCGGCTACCGCCGTGACACGATCACTTCACCGCCGAGTTGCCGCACAGCAACGGACGATTCGTGTGTTAGGTGTGGCGCTGATCGTTGTCGTTGTTCTCGCGGCGATCGTGACAGTGGCATCGCTTGGTAGCGACGATTCGGGTGCTGGTAATCCTGCTGTTGGATCGCCATTCGATACTGCGGTGGACGGAGCTGCGGGTGATCAGGCGATTCAGGAACCACCCGCTTCGATGTCATCTGATGCAGCGGCGAGCGGTGATGCTTTTGCGCCGGCGGCGGTTGATGCAACTCAAGAATCCGAAGTCGAGCCGGCGGTATTCTCGCCGGACACCGTCTACGCCGAGTCGCTGCAACTGATCGCCAAGGCGAAGGAGGTCGATCGACCGACCAAGGATCGCATCAAGGACTATGAGGAAGCGCTGCGACTACTCCAAGCGATTGTTACCGAAGCCTCCGCCGATGCGCAGCCGGATGATATTTCCTCCACAATCGACCGCGCCAACAAGGCGCTGGAACGCTTACGTCTGGAAGATTTCTTTCCGTAGAAGAGACAAGCGGACTCGACAAATTCATCCTGACATGCCTTGTAGAAAAGCTCCGTGTTGAGCCGACGTGAAGTGTATGAGCACCGCT
>CBDUST010000177.1:0-9339 GCA_965369945.1 uncultured bacterium
GCCGGTCCGATCGTCTCTACGTTGGTCCAGGTCGAGCCGTTGTCGTTGGAGATGTCGATGACAAAGATGTCGGCATTGGGACTGTTGCCCTGGTTGTTGGAATACCACCGCCAATAGCCCATGATTGCGTCTGCCTCGTCGGCGAGATCGAAGACGGGGCTTGTGAGCGTCGTCTGTCCATCGTCGACGTCGTTCTCACCGAGGCCGCCACCCTGTTTACCCTGCCCGGTCACGAAGCACATCGTGCCGGGGTCGGGGGTATGGTCGTCTTCAGGCTGAGCAGATGTGCCGATCGGATTAACCCGCGTCCAGACGCCTGTCGTGGCGTCATCATCCCCGCCGCCGACGATCCAATCCGAGTCGGTCTCCAAATCATCCTCCAGCGCGATTAGCACATCAGCGGCGGAGAGAGTGCTGAAAGTCGTGGCCGGGGCGTTGGGGGGATCGGTGAATGTTGTGCCGCCGGCTGATTGGGCGCTCACGTAGTACGACACCGCCAGACCGCAATCGATTGCCGGGAAGACCGCGTCGTACAGATTCTCGGATACCGGCTCCATGGGGACGTCGACGAAACCCTGGCCGATGTCGTAATGCAGCATCGCCGTGGCAGGTTCAATGGTCGCCTCACAGACGACCCCAATCTCTACCCGAACCGCCGTGCCACCCTGAGGATCGATCAGGTCCGGCCGGCCCTTGGGGTAGGCGAAGGTCAGGGCGCCATTCAAGGTATCCGTGGGATCCAGGACAAACAGGCCGCGATTGATGTCGCTAACGATCACCGTACCGCTGGGAAAGAACGGATAGACGCTCCAAGCGCCATCGAAGCCCGCACCGTCATCCCCCGGATACGTATCGAACCACCCGACTTGGACCGGGTTGATCGGATCAGTTGCGCAGAAGATACGCAGGCCACTGCGATAGTTGGCCGCAAAGATCATGCCGCCGTGCACGTATTGGTTGTGATCGGTCGCATTCGTACCGGAGGTAACGTCACCGAGGTGCAGGGGATTATCCAAGTCGGTGATGTCGAAAACGATCGTCCGGGGAATACTGTCCAGTTCGTCGTTGATATAAAGGTATCGCTGGTCCTCGGTCCACACCTGATGGCAGTATGACACGTTGGCGTATTCGGTGCGCGAAATCAAGACGGGGTTGGATTTGTCGGTTACATCGATGACGTCCAATCCCCTGCCCTCGCTGGCCCCGAACATGATCTGGCTACCGGCATAATCGGTATCCGGCCCCGTGTACAAGACGACCTGAGCGTCGTGCTCATACGCCCCGGACCAGGTCCCCACCTCCACCGGATTGGTCGGGTCCGAAAGATCGAAGATCACCGTGGTGGCGCTCCCGCCCGACGAGCCGCAGGTGTACAGGTATCCACTGTCGGCGTCCACCGCGATGTTGTGGTTCTGAGTCGGACAACATATCGTCCTGACTAGTGCCACCACGTGATTGTCGATGTCCGACATGTCGATCACCTGGATACCGATAGCGGAGGACACGTCCGTAACCACGTAGGCCACGTCCTGGTAGACCTTGACGTCTCCCCACAAGCTGGCGTCGTGGGAAACCGAGGCAAACCAGTCCGCGTTGGCCGGATCGGTGATCTCGACGAATGCCACTTTGTTGTCCAGGCCCATCAGCGCATATTCCCGCCCTGACGGCGAAACATAGCCCCAGCAATCGTTGCCGGAGTTCGAACCGAACGTGCCCAGATCGAGGTGGCTGTAGAGAGAGACGTTATTCGACGCGAAGTCACCGCCGGCGTTTGCTTCAGTCACGACGAGCGCCGCCAGCGCCAGCCAACCGAGCAGTGCGGTAATCGTTCGTGTGTGTGTTTTGGAAGTCAGTTTCACGTTCTTATCTCCACGGTCTGTTGACCGTTTGTAGTTCAGGGTGTCATCGTCCTTCGATGCATTCGCAGCCGGGTCAGTCGCCTGCCGAACCGACCTGAAGGTCGCCGAGGAACACTTCACCGTCCGCTTCGAAGACCACCTTGCCCTTGCTGCCAACGCACTTGATGGCGAATCGATCAGCCTTGCGCGACGAGGCGTTGTCTCGAGCGGTGACCGTCACGGACACCGGATCATTGTGCAGGGCGCCCTTTCCGGAGAATCTCACTCGGTGTCGACCAAACGAAGCTCTTTCGATGTTACTCAAGCGAACGATGACCTCGGGGAACATCATTTCGTGGTGATCTTCAGCAGCGAAAAGCAGCGACCCGGTGATCTGGCCGTCCACCTGCCGCAGATCGAATTTGAAGTACCCGCGACCCTCACCCTCGTGGCCGAAGGCCATGGAACCGTGTCCGACGGCGGAAAACTCCGCGTCAGCCGCTGCCGCACTCGGCAGCCCGGCTGAGGCGATCAGCAGTGAGAAAGCGGCAGCGAAAAGTGCAACTGCAACGATACGTACGAGCCTGTTCATTGATGTGTCCTCCAGTTCATTACCACACAGTCGACAGTGCGCGGCCTGCCCGAAAGCGCACTCAGGGCGTCACAACGGCTGATCGATCCCGCCCAATTCGAGTCGACTGCCCTCTCCTTCACCCCATGAAGGGTGAGCGTGGCAGAAGATACGCCGCCGATTAGTGAAACTATAGTCCCAGCTTGGGACGGCCACAAGGCTTAAATTGTCTGAATAGGCAGGCTGAGCGGTCGCTAGTTACATGTGTTCCAGTAGACCTGGTCAATGCAATCCGTCCATGGGAACTGGAATATGATTCCCGCTTGACGAACCTCGTATCGAGTCCTCACGTTACCAGTGCCCGGCTCTACGTGATCCGCCGGTACGCCGGGGAACGTCCTGACCACATCGGTGTTGAAGCCTTGCGATGCCGTACCAACAATCTCCCACGAATTCGTGTTGTAGTTCCAGTACGAGATTGTGAGTTCCAAACCGGGGGTGTTGGCCGACGATTCGAACGTCACGTCGAGCGAAGCTGGAGAATCGGTTGGCAACGTTCCATCAAAATCCAACGTGATCGGCGCTTCGGATGGGAAGATCGTGATGCCAAGGTCGTGACACAGATCCATGTCATCAGAGGCCAGCACGTCGTCGAGCGTACCGGAATCCAAGAATCCGCGGAACGCACTGAACGAGTCGGGTGGGGTTGTATTCGCTCCTGCGACCGCGTCACTGACATCAAGCACAAACAACCCGCCGCTTCGATCACTGACAATCACGGTTCCGCTGGGGAAGAACGGATAGCAGGACCACGCGCCGGCAAAGTCCGCGGAATCGTTGGCTGGGTAGGTATCGAAGAACCCGACCTCGACCGGGTTCACAGGATCGCATGCGTCAAAGATGCGCAGGCCGCTTGTGTAGTTGGCCTCGAAGATGAAGCCGTCGCGCAAGTACAGGTTGTGGTCGATCGCCGTTGGCGCGGTTGATGAGAATTCGTTGATGAGTGTGGGATCTGACAGATCGCTCACATCAAACACCAACGTGCGCTGGATATCGTCAATCTCATCATTGACGTAGTAGTATTGGCGATCGTCTGAGAGCCAGCCTTGATGCGTGTAGGCAGAATTGGCGTAGCCCGTACTGCCCACGAGGAACATGTCAGACTTGTCGGTCACGTCGACGATATCCAGCTTGCCGCTCCAGCCGGCACAGACGAACGCGATCTGCCGACCAGCGTATTTCCCCTCGGTGTAGGTCACGACCTGGACATCATGGGCGTCACCGTTCCAAATCCCGGCGAGGACCGGCGCTTCGGGATTCGCCAAGTCCAGCGCAACCATCGGTCCGCCGACGGCCAGGTAAAGGAACCCACTCACTTCGTCAACGGCAAGGTTGTGCGTTGCGCCTTCCGGAAATGAATCAACGAGTGTGATGATGCCATCGTCGATTTGCGACACATCGATGACGTTCAATGGCCCACCGTCGTAGCTGGAATAGACATAGTGTCCAAACACTTTCATATCCTTAGCCTGGGTAGAAGTGTTGATAATGTCCACGATAACCGGGTTGAACGGATCGGTGATCTCGACGAAACCGGGGCCTTGCTCCAGCCCGATGATGGCGTACTCCCGGCCCGAGGGAGAGGTGTAGCCCCAGCAGTCTTCCGCGAAATCTGCGTTCTCCAATTGCGCCAGCGAGAGATGGCTGTACAGCGAAACGTTCTCAGCCGGGAATCCATCAGCCCAAGCCGAGTTAGTCGTGAAGACTGTCAATGCGGCACAACCAGCCGCCGCCAGAGCGATCCTGATACGACAATGTGACATCGAATCTTCCTTCCGATTTCTGCTTCCGGGACAAGAAGCCGTCCAGTTCCTGCCATTCCCCGTGGGCGATTCACCACCGATGCTACCAGTCATTCGTGACCTGAACAAGAGAATTCGTCGGCAAAGCGTCTGGATCAACCTGCCTGCTTCAGCGGCATGGCCCGCAAGATCAGTGGAAATGTGGCCCGCCGGCTGCTCCCGATAGCACCGAGCTTTTCTGCTTCGTCTGCTGCGACGAAAATGGCGATGGCAACTCCCAAGTGACCAACGACATCCACTCATGATCCCAGACAAAAAAACCGGGCGCCAAGTTGGCGCCCGGTGAAGAATATTGATATCGGCTGATCGAGTTGCTAGCTCGTTGTCCAAAAGAGCTGGTCAATGCAATCCGTCCATGGGAATTGGAATATGATGCCCACTTGACGAACCTCGTATCGAGTCCTCACGGCGCCAGTACCCGCCTCTACGTGATCCGCCGGTACGCCGTTGAACGTCCTGACAGTATCGACGTTGAAGCCTTGGCTTGCCGTACCAACTTCATCCCAGGAATTGGTGTTGTAGTTCCAGAATGAGATTGTGAGTTCCAAACCGGGGGTGTTCGCCGACGATTCGAACGTCACGTCGAGCGAGCCTGGAGAATCGTTTGGCAACGTTCCGAAGAAATCCAGCGTGATCGGAGCTTCGGATGGGAAGATTGTGATGCCTAGGTCGTGACACAGATCGATGTCATCCGAGGCCAGAACGTCGGCCAGCGTACCGGAATCCAAGAATCCGCGGAACGCATTGAACTCGTCGGGTGGAGTTATGTTTTCGTCGACCAGTGTGCCGCTATCGCCGGGATTGTTGGTCCACGTTGACGCACCTTTCGTGAGGGCGTAGTCATCCTGGTTGTTCGTGCTCTGAGCCGTCGCCGAACCCTGGAACTGCAGCGCTTGCAGGGTGTCGGCTGGCAGCGGGCCGTCGTAGGGCGGGCCGAACTCTCCATCGGCGTCGTTGAACATCGACCCCGTTGTGTCGCCGCTGTACTTCTTCCCGCCCCAAGACAGTCGCCAAAACACGGTGCCCCCGAAATTGTCCTCGAAGGTCATCGTACCTGCGGCAAGGTAACTTTCGGGGATCAGGTTCGTCAAAATGAAGTCCGCTGGGATGGGGTTATCGGTTAGGCTCGTGAAGTTGGGGCTGGTGATCAGGATTCGGTCACCGGTGTTGCAGCCGGGAACGTCGGCGGTGAACTCGATCAAAAGAACGGGGTTTTCGCCGGCCGCATCGCGAACCCAGAGCTTCGAGCCGGTGACGGAACACTCAAAGTCGAAACGCATTCGAAGCTGAATCGCCTGGGCAGTGACATCGCTGTTGACACCTCCGATCACTTGCTCGATCTGCATGAGGTGAAACGCGGCAGGGGCAGGCATCGCCGCCCCCGCGATGAAACTACAGGCCGAAAGAACCAAGACACACTTTCGAAGCATTCTGCGATACCCTCCTCGCTGTTTCCGGTCCACTGCCCCTGAAGTCGTCTGGTGACCTAGGGAGCATCTGGCACTGGATGCCGGGCGTCCATAGTCGCCCCTATTAACAGGTGCCCCCGTGCGACCAAGCGGGAACAATGTACCACAGGCGGGCTGCATCCAAGCAACATTTGTGAGACATCAGCCCGGAGGCCCACCGCAAACTCATGTTGGCGGACGAGCTGGTCCTTGCGACATTCCAGATTTGTTTTCGTAGCCGGCCCGGTCCTGGTTTCCGGCAGGGCCGGCCATCGGAAATGGCGCCACAATAAGGGCGAATTTCGCGGTATTTGCAGCTTGCCCATGGGTTGTCGGCGGATTATGTTCCTCTAGACCGTCTGATGCAGATGGTTGCGGCGCTTCAGGCATATCCACAGGCTGAATTATCGCCCATTGGCCTGGTCAAGCCCGAATGGGCTGTGCGTCGTCGAGGGAGTCCGGGACGTCTTGTAAGAAACTCGGCTCGCCGGCCCCCACCCTTCCTGCGCCGAGGAGATTGAGAAAGGAACTGCTCAGATGTGTCACACACGGTTTCCCACGCTGGCGTTGGTCTGTACATGTGCAATGACATCCGGTGCGCTCGCTCAGCCGAGCCTGACCGGGCCGACTAACGCGGAAGGCAACGGCATCGAGGCGCTGACGACAGTGCGAGTGGCCGGCAACCTGGATCACGTCGTCTTCGTCACCTACGCGCCTGGTGACTTCACCCGTCTGTTCATCGTAGAAAAACGAGGGCGCATCAAGATCCTCAACCTGAAGACCGGCGTTATGAACGCCCAACTGTTCCTGGATATTGACAGCCTGGTCGCCGGCGGCACGAGCACCAACAGCGAACAGGGCTTGCTCGGTTTGGCGTTCCACCCGAATTATCAAGACAACGGGTACTTCTACGTCAACTACACTTCGCCCGCTACAACAATTCGCCGCTATTCCGTCTCGGCTGATCCGGACATCGCCGATGCGGCCAGTGGGCTCACCCTGCTGACCATCGGCCAGCCCTTTTCCAACCACAACGGCGGGTGGATCGACTTCGGTCCCAACGATGGCTATTTGTACATCTCCTCTGGTGACGGCGGAAGTGCCAACGACCCGGGGAATCGTGCGCAGGACATCACCGACCAACTGCTAGGTAAGATGCTGCGCATCGATGTTGACGCCAATGATGCCGGCAACTACGGCATCCCTGTGGACAACCCGTTTGTCGGCATTACCGGCGACGATGAGATCTGGGCGTACGGATTACGAAACCCCTGGCGCGCAAGCTTCGATCGATCGACCGGCGACCTGTACATCGCCGACGTTGGTCAAAACGCTTGGGAGGAGATCAACGTCCAGCCGGCTGACAGCATCGGCGGGGAGAACTACGGCTGGCGCTGCTATGAAGGCGATCATTCGTTTAACCTCGCCAACTGTTCACCGCCGGACACGATGGTCTTTCCCGTCCATGAGTACAACCACGCGCTGGGTCTGAGCCTCACCGGCGGGTATGTGTATCGCGGCTGCGCCATTCCCACGCTCGACGGGACCTATTTCTTCGCCGACTGGTTTCTCGCGCGCCTCTGGAGCTTCAACTACGACGGTAACAATGTACAGAATTTCACGTCACGGATTGCGGAGCTGTCGCCTTCCCAAGACGGATTCGGCATCAACCAGATTTCGGCCTTCGGCGAGGACGCGGCCGGCGAGCTGTACATCGTTGATCAAGGGAGCGGGGCCAGCGGGCAGGTCTTCAAAGTCATCCCGGTCAATCCCACGATCTCGCCGGCAGACTTTAACTGTGACGGTGTGGTCAGCGCCGGTGACCTGCTGTTCTTGCTTGCCTCTTGGGGCGACTGCGACGGCTGTCGGGCCGACCTTGACGGGGATCACGTCGTCGGCGCTTCGGAGGTATTGTTTTTACTGAGCGAATGGGGCTGAATCGACCTCCATACGCAGAAGCACAAAAAGCCACAGGGCCGGCCTGACTCGCTGCGCCGGCCTTTTTCTACACCAACGCCCCCCTGATTCAGCATGATTCAGCATGATTCAGCGAATGGGGCCTGGCCGCTCGACCGATGCCATGAACGGCTCATGCAGGATATACTGCCGCCTCAAGACAGCCGATGACTCGCAATGATGATCGGTGACATCGTCCATAGCCGGGCGTTGTATGACTGGATTTTGGTCTTGGGGGCCAGTAGCTCAGTTGGCTAGAGCGCACCCCTGATAAGGGTGAGGTCGGAGGTTCGAGCCCTCCTTGGCCCATTCACTTGGAACGACGCGGCGCGGACAGCGGCGCGTTTTTTCACGCGCATTCAATCTGCTCGGGGGCGGAACCGCGCACGCCAAGGCAGGTGGGCAGGAGTTCACACTAACGGCCGACAGGAAATATATGTCACGAATTTCCGAGATACGCGCGAACAAAATGAATGCTAATGCGTCTTTTCCCTTGACACCAGAGGAGAAACGGGTAAGTTTCTCGGCCTTCATAACCGATAGAGTGTCGAGATTCATTTGTTCGAGGAAGTAATGTCTATGCACACGAGCTTAAAAATACGGTCTGAAGCGAGCAATCGCTTGTGGCGCGCCGATATGCCGGGATTTGTTTATCCGGCCGGCGGCCCAGCGTTTTGCGCTTTCGATCCGGGTCGTGTTGATAAGTTTGTTCCAAGAACCGCGAGCTGTGTCACATGAGTAACTGACACAGACAGGCCTAAACGCCGAACCCGCGGTTCTCTAAGAGCCGCGGGTTTTTTTATTGGCTCGCGGCAAGTTGAGACTTGTTCGCAATGCGCGACGCGCGGCCGTTGCACCGCGCGATCGCTGCGCCCCAAGAGGCCCGGTAGCTCAGCCAGGTAGAGCGGCCGTCTGAAACGCGGCGCGACGTGGGTTCGAATCCCACCCCGGGCCATTGTGTTTTTCGTTCTTTGACAAGTGAATAGTGGTTGACATAAGACGACCGTAGCTCAGTGGCCGAGCACTCTGCTGATAACGGAGAAGTCGATGGTTCGAGTCCATCCGGTCGTACTGGTCCCGTAGCTTAATCAGCTTTAGAGCGTTGCTCTGTCAAGACAGAGGATGCCGGTGCAACTCCGGTCGGGACCGCTACAAACAGACATCAACCCGAGGCCAAATGGACGAGGCGCCCGACTGCGGACCGGGAGATTGGAGGTTCGAGTCCTCCCGGGTTGGCTTTATTTGATCCCGTAACTCAGCGGCCAGAGTGTTCGTTTCACATGCGAATGGACGGTGGTTCAAATCCACCCGGGATTACTTCGAGGGCACTTCGGCACGCGGATCCCGTGTCGAAACAGGCCCATGTACATGCTGGCGGTGTAGCTCTAGGGAAGAGCGGCGGCAACTAGCCGATCGGAATGGGTTCGAGTCCCATCACCGCAGTTCTTGTTTTTGTTGCGGCGTAGCTCAATGGTAGAGCGCCGGTTTCATACACCGATCGTCGCAGGTTCGATTCCTGCCGCCGCTATTTGTGAAGAAGAAGACAGTTGGCGTTTGGGGCAAATAGGAGTGCAACGCCACCGTAGCCCAACTCGGTAGAGGCGGCGGTCTCAGAAACCGATCAGTGCAGGTTCGAATCCTGCCGGTGGCATTTGGGAACAAGG
>CBDUST010000178.1:0-9337 GCA_965369945.1 uncultured bacterium
CGGGTCGATCGGTGCGCCTCCGGTGGCCCGGGCATCCGGCCCGTGAAGATGTCAGGCCATGTTACGTCGCAGGGGCTGTATGCCCTTGCCACCGGTCTTGAGGCAGCTACTTTGTCCCGTTTCTGCCATGCCCTAGCGCTACAAGAGCATTGAAACTGCTCTAGGATCTGTCGGACGAATCGTGAGACGGGCGTCCTGCCCAATGGACGGGCTGGAAGCCCGTCCCACCAAGCAAAGAGCAGCCTGTTGATCCGTCAGGCAGAATCTAATCAGCGACTGACTCTTGCATAGTGACGCCCTCTTCGAGACGCAGCGTTATCTCGAGATCACGCGACTTTTCGGCTGCGTACTTCAGCATCACGGCCTCGCCCGGCTCACCGGAAACGAGATATCGAAACGTGCGATGGCCGCGCCCGGGAATCCCACGGTTATTGCGAATCACGTGCTTGCGATCATCAATCGCGTCGATCGTTTTATCGAATCGATCCGTGAGCCGTCCGGATGCGACGACTTCGACTCCATCGCCGGTGAGCGTGAGTCGATCGGGTTGGCCGATTTTCTTTTGCTCAGCAATCGCCAATCGCGACGGAATGATCTTCTCGTTGGCGACTTCGATGGTGATCTGCCATAGATCGTTACCCAGCGCAGTTACCTCGATCCACTGGAATGACAATAACGGCATGTTGTCTGCATGAAACATCGTGAACGCGAAGTTGCGGTGACATAATTCCTCCAACATAAACGGCGGAGGAACGCGACTTGCATACTTCGTGCCGCCGCCAATCAGTACCTTGCCCAAGGTCGGGTGGTCATACTCCGTCCATTCAGCCAACGTCTGACCGAACAGGACATGATCCTGCCAGCGCAGCCGACCCGCTTGATCAAGCCGCTTCTGCGGATTCTGCATGATCTGGCTGTTGGACCAAAGTTCGTTCGTAAAACTGGCGATGCCGAGTCCCTCTGATAACCAGTTCACAAAACCGCCATGCACTGTGTAAAGGTCGGCGTGGATAATCATGTATCGATAAAAGGGCAGCATCTCCTCGCCGGCCTTCCCCAGCGCGTCGTACACAGCCCGGTCTGCGCGTGGATAGAGGTTCTCTCTGAACTTCGCACCGGGGCCGCGCAATATCATTCCGCCGGCATTGTGATAACTCTGCCCCGCAGCAATGTTCGGATGCGCTTCGATAAACAAGCCGATAGCCCTTGTTTCCGGCCGATCGAATGGATAGTCGCCCGCTCCGTACTGGATGTAGTTCGGCTGCCAACCACTGGGCCAATTGCGGTTCATGTCATACCCGCCGGGTCCATCTTCATTGATTCGTCCGTCGCCGTCGTTGTCGATCCCTTCGGAACCGACCATCGACAGGTCGCCGACCTTCCCCGGTTCGACGCGCTCTATGATGCGCGGGTCGTCGCGGTTGCGCCTGCTTCGGCCGTTGGGATCGAAGCGATACATCCGTCCGATGTGACCGTCGCCGTTGAGATCTTCCGGGCCATCTTCATCGAGCAGGCCGTCGAAATCGTTGTCCGTCGGTCGCTGACCGCTACGCGATGAGCTTGAGGTGTTGGGCTCATCGAACCAGTAGTCCCGGCCGTCGGGGTTCTGCATCGGCAGGAAGTAAAACGCCACACGATCCATAAGGTCTGTCAGCGATTCGATCTTTCCGTAACTCTTGGTCAGGTACCAGATCGAATACATGACCGCCTCAGCACCCTGGATCTCGTTACCGTGAACATTACCGTCGATATAGATCGCGGGTATTTCGGTATCCGGGCCGGTCTTGGGATTGTTTAGGGTGATAAGCCACATCTCTCGGCCTTGCTCGCTCTTGCCAATCGATTGCATGGACAACAATTCGGGGTAGGCGTCCACGAGTTGGCGCGCCAGTTGCGAGATCTCGTCGTAGTCGTAGAAGCGATTCCACGCAATGTTGACTTTCGATGGGAGTTGCTGTTGCGCCAAGGCAGTCGAGCACGCTACAAACAAGCAAGAGAGACCGACGATCAGTCGTGATAAATGACGCCAGTTCATTCGTTCTCCTCCATCCGGCCGGCGAGTTCACTCGGGTTGAACGTGATTGACTGATCGCCGAGTTGAGCGTTCACCACATTGATGGTCACGGTCTCGTCGGCCCCAGCGCGAATGATCCAACGATGGGTGATGCGCCCACCACTGCCATCAATACCCCAAGCTCGGCTCACACGCTCTCCAGCCACGATTTGCTCGATCGGCGTCGAAACGCGAACGACGGTTGGTGGGATGGAGCGCGCTTTTCTCGCCATGGCCGTTGCCGCCGGCAGGTATCCCTCGTTGGTGATTCCAAAGCGGATTTCGTAGAGGCCCGCCCCGAGCTGCGAGACTTCGGGGCCTTGGAGCACGAGCTTTGGATGACGCTGCAACAGAGCCAACGCAAATTCCGTTTGCTTGTCGGCAAGGTCATCCAGCTCACCAGTCGGCGGATTCGTCCTAAACCCGGGGACGAATCCACCAATCTCAACCGCACCTAGCGTTGGGTGATCGAACGGCTGCCACTCGACGAACCCGGCCCCCTCACGATCGCGATCAGAATAGGTTAGCCATGCCGCGTCTTCAGCACTCGCTGGTTTCGGAGCATCTTTATCCTTGTCCGGCTTGTCTTTCGTTTCCTCATCTTCATCTTGGGGCGGCTTTGACGGCGTAGGCCGACCCCATACCACCGTCGCAAACGTCGGGATGCCGCGCTGCGCATAGAGCCAGCTGTGGAAGCTGCCGTCACTGTTCTGTTTTGGCGCGCGTTCCTGACCTGTAAGTTCCTTGAAGACCTTGGCAATCTCTTTGTATAGCGCTACATCACCGGGATCGAGCGCCTTCGGCCCGCGGCCGGAGATGTCTTTGCCCTTCCCATCGGGAACATTGATCAGGTTGTCGTGCCGACCGTAGACGATCGCCGAGACGATGTTGCGATGTTCCAAGACGAACTTTGCAACCGCCCGAGACTCCGGCTCACTGAGTTGGTACGGCCCGGCATCAAGTGCATGCTCCGGCCATTCGTGCATGAAGTTGCGATCAAGATCAATCGCGCCTGGGCCGTCCTCATTGAGCTGACCATCGTTGTCGTTGTCAAGGCCTTCTGTATAGACCGAATAGATCGCACGTTCACCTTCGGCTGAATCAGCTTTCTTGAGCAGTCGCGGCGCGCCTGGATCAGTCATATGTGTTGCGTTGTCATCTAAGGGTGGATCGGTGCGGCGCATGAGTGTGATCAAGCCGTCGCCATTCAGATCGTCCGGGCCGTCTTCATCGGCCT
Organism: uncultured bacterium; assembly: GCA_965369945.1. Classification (GTDB taxonomy): domain Bacteria; phylum Planctomycetota; class Phycisphaerae; order Phycisphaerales; family SM1A02; genus JADFNO01. The sequence goes on from CBDUST010000178.1 coordinate 3,291, forward strand.
CGCCGTCGCGATCTTCATCAACGCCGCGCATCGATCCGCGCTGATCGGCATTAGGAGCGACTAAGTTCGACTGCGCTCCGTCGGGATTGACACGAGGAATAACGTAGACGGTCACGTCGTCGAGTAGATCGCCATGATTCGCAAGCAAGCGGCTCGCGACACCGACAGCGGTCTCGGTTCCGACAAGGTGCCGGCCGTCTATACCCGCCACGATCAACAAGGCCGGCCTCTTGTCCGCTTCATTGGGATTGCTTGAGAGTGTCAAGCGGAACAGACCACGACCTTGGCGGCTCGTGCCGATCACGTCCACGCCGCACTGCTCATATTCCGAGGCAAGAGCATTGACTGCATTTTGGAGCGCAGCGTGATCCATATAGCCATCGTCTGCGTTGGCGGCCGTAGCGGACGAGAGCAAAAGGAACGGTGTCACAGCGAAACGGCAGCAGTGCATTTTCGCTTGCGACCGCACGGATGAGGGTATTTTGGTGCCATTCACAGTGCCAGCCAATGTAGCCGATGGGCTGGCTCGCTCCAACCGTCTTGAGGTCGGTTCATGCTCGTTTGATCCAAACGGGTGCCTGCGTTTTTCCCAGCGTAGGCAGCGGCATAGGATTCGGGCCATGCCTATTCCAAGAGTAGCCATTGTTGGACGGCCGAACGTCGGCAAATCGAGCCTGCTGAATCGCCTGGCGCGACAGCGGGTGTCGATCGTCGATCCCACGCCGGGGGTGACGCGCGATCGTGTCGGGGCTGTGGTCGAGCTGGATGCACCCCTGGAGAGTCCACCGGGCACACCGAATACGCTAGTGGAGATCGTCGATACGGGTGGGTTCGGCGTCTATACGGCTGAGGGGGCGCGGTACAACGAACTTGGCGATGATCTGGCGACGCTGACGCCCGACATTGAGTCTCAAATCTTGGTCGCCGTTGACCAAGCTCAGCTCATTCTGTTGGTGGTCGATTCGCAAAGCGGACTTTCCGGCTTGGACTACGCTATCGCAACGCTGCTGCGTCGCCATGGCGTGGTCGATCGCATTCTTTTGGTGGCCAACAAGGTCGACAACGAACGATGGATCGCAGACGCCTGCGAGGCATCGGCCCTGGGGTTCGGCGAGCCGATGTGTGTTTCAGCAACGACCGGCCTTGGGTTGCGTGAGTTGATGGAGACGCTGTACGGTCACCTGGCAGACCAAACGCCCGATGAGCATGAACTCGATCGAGACATGGCGATCGCGATTGTCGGGAAACGCAACGCCGGCAAATCTACGCTTCTGAACGCGCTGGCGGGCGAGCCGCGCGTCATCGTCTCTGAAATCCCAGGAACCACGCGCGACGCGATCGACGTGCGATTTGAGTTGGAAGGTCGATCGATGCTCGCGATCGACACGGCTGGGGTGCGCAAACGCAAGAGTTTCGCAGACGGCGTCGAGTACTACGCCTACCACCGCATGCTCGACGCGGTCAGGCGCTGCGATGTGGTGATGTTACTGTTGGATGCCACCATCGACGTCTCGCAGGTCGATAAGAAGCTCGCCCAAGAATTACAACACCAATACAAACCAACGGTGATCGTCGTAAACAAATGGGACCTTGTTCAAGACAAGTTGACGCCGTCAGCCTACCTGAAGTATCTGACGGAGCAACTTCGCGGGCTGGACTTTGCGCCAATCGTTTTTGTCAGCGCGTCCCGGAGCCAGGGACTCCATGACCTCATTGGGATGGCGTTCAGTCTGCACGCCCAAGCCGATCATCACGAATCAACCAGCCGGCTCAACGATGTTCTCGCGACGATCCTTCAGCGGCGAGGTCCAACCTCGCGATTAGGAACGCAGGCGAAAGTCTATTACGCCTGCCAGATCGGCGAGCGACCACCCACCATCGCGCTGGTGGTCAACGAGCCCAAGTTATTCCGCGGCCGGTACGAGCGATACTTGATGAATCGTTTGCGCGAAGAACTACCGTACAGCGAGATCCCGATTCGACTGCTGTTCCGCAAGCGACGCCGTATCGAACTAGCACAATTGAAACGACGCGGGCAGACCGAGCCGGCTCACACTACCCCGTAAGTAACGGGAGCGAACACTCGAGCGGGGGCGCAATACTTCGCAGGATAGTTGGAAAGATCAGGATTGCGTCGGCGACGTTTCCAGCAGCTCCGCAAGAAGCTCAAGACGATTCGCCACCACCGACATCGATTCCGGGCGGTCGTCCGGATTGAGGTGTACACAGTCCAGAATCTGCTTGGAGAGGATGGGGTGGATTGTGGGATCCTTCTCACTCGGTGGAATCGGCGGCTTGACCATGTCTGCATCCAGCGCCCCGGTGAAGAGGCTATCGATCTCGTCCTTTGGCGGCAGAGCCGTCGGAATGACCTCACGCACCAGCACCCAATACATGGTCGCCCCAAGGTTGTAGATGTCTGTCTTTGGCGTGATCGCCTGACGATGCGCCTGCTCCGGGGCCATATACCCCGGCGTGCCTTGAATTCGTTTCTTCACGGTCCCTGTCTGACAACCCTGGCCTAGGTCAATGATCTTCACCTGGTCGTCGTCCGTGACCAAGATATTGCTGGGCTTGATGTCGGCATGGACATAGCCATGGGAATGCATATGGGCCAGCCCCAGCGCGATCTGGTGGAACAGTCTCACCGCATGCGCGTGACTTGTCGGTCGCTTTTGATCAAGCGTCGTCCCGTCGACCAGCTCCATCACCAACGACACCCCGACCACCTTGAACATCTTGCGTTGCCTGATAAAGCGCTGAACGGCCCGAATGTTGGTGTGTTGGAGCTTGGACCCGACCACATACTCCTGATGCACCTGATCCAGGAACCGCTGATCCTTCTGAACGGCCTTGACGACGTGCTTGAGCGCCCAGACCTGCTTGGTCTTGCGATCCTGTACTGCATACAACTCGGACGCGGCACCGTTTCCGATCCGCGCCAAAATGCGATAGCCGGCGATCTGGTTGTGGTGCGACATTGCGCAGGCGTCTGCTTGCGTCCAAAAAGTGAACTGGCCCGATACGACGTCAAATCCGGGCTATATCGACATAAACTACCACCCGCTGAGGCTCAGTGGTGGATCGATCAACCTCCAACGCCGTAGCGGCGATTGACTTGATCCCATTTCAATAGCCTAGTTTGGTCGGCCGTCCGTATCAATGGGCCAGGCTGAGCAGTCGCTGCTCGAACTGACCCACCGAGAAGAACTCGCCCGGGCTGCTGGTCAGGTCCCGCGCCACGTCCCGATGCAGATAAACAGCGCTGGCGGGCAGGTTCAGCTCACGCTGGAGCTGCTGGACGAGGCGAATCAGCTCTGAGATCTGGCGCTCGGTGAACGGTCGGCGGTCGCCATTGCCGATCAGGGCAATCCCGATGGAGCGCTGATTGTGGTAATCGCCGTCCGGCCCGATGCAATGAGCACCCGGCTGCTGGTTGACCCAGCGAGTTCCGACATGTGTCACGCCATCGCCCAACCCATTGCCGTTGCCAATAAGGAAGTGGTATCCCATGCCACGGTATCCGTAGCTCAGGTGGCGTCTCCGCATCGACTCAGCATCCCCAGCCGGCTCACCTGAGTGGTGGATGATGATGCCGCGCCAGCGTTGGGTATCAAGCGGAGCGGCTGTCTTGAAGATCGGGTGCGGGGTCTGGGAGTCCGGTACGAACTTTGGAGAAACGACGAGGAATCCCGGAGGACCGGCTTCGCGGTCACCAACAGCCAATAAACCGGTGACCATCGTCATGGCTGATAGAAAGCTCACCCACACAATACGAGTGCGCCGCGATGACCGTGGCAGATTTTGAGTAGAGCCGTTCCTTGGCACGCCGTCCACGTCCTGTTCCCCCGTTACATGAGACATATCGGGTGCTTCGGGGGCATATCCTTCGATAAATGGTTTGAGTTTGGGTTCCCGGCACGAAAGCTCGATTGCTATCGGACTAGCGCACTAGTACCGCCGAGAGAGACGTGCTCTGAGTGCCGGCTGCGGCCTGCCAAATTCATCCGGCTCTTGCAACTGGATGTAGGGGTTGCGCATCCGCTCGTGCACTTCGAATTGTGTGCGGGGCGCGTTCTTGGGAAAAAGAGCTTGCTGGCACCCGCCAACGCCCAGCGTCCCCAGCAACAGCGATCTTATCAGAACACGTCGCATGGCCGAACAGTATAGCGGCTCGGCGTCGTGGCACAGTTAGGATCTCATCCTTCGGCGCGCACGGAACCGCCCATCACGGCATCGGCAGGTCGATGCACCTGTGAGCGAGATAACGCTGGCCTGTGTGACCGTCCACAAACTCGGCATGGACGATGCATTCGGTTGCCGTAGATCCATCGGCCACGGTGATCGGAACCGTCACTGTGTAGTGGGCCCCGGTGAAGCTTGAACGATACGCTCGGCGAAGGCTGGCAGGGTCAAGCTGAACCCGTCCAATCGTCTGTGCATCAACGGCGGCCGGGAGAACCGCAGCATGGACGGACAGGGTTCCGACAATCTGCGTGAACCGGCCCCAACCGTCGACTGGCTCGAGGTAGACCAGCAGCTCGTCCGGCAGGCCGTCATCATCCGTGTCCCGAGCATGGCTCCACCGGTCGATTGTGATCTCAGCAACATAGGGCGTGTTGGCTTGAACCTCTTGCTCGTCGGCGGGCTCGGTGCGTTGGAGCCTCGCTCGCAGCGCTGCACTTTGCCGAGTCTCGTCTCGGAGTTGGTCTTCCAGTTCCAGGACCCGTTCCCGCAGTCGATCGTTTTCCTGTTCAAGTTCCTTCTGTCCGATACAGCCAGTCAAGAGGCCGGTCACCAGAAGTATCGCTACCGCTTGATGAGGGGTTCGTTGGAGCGTCACGTTTGAAGTGTACCCGCCCTCGCGCGGACCGCCAGGATCGCGGCTATCTCACCACTACATCGGCAGGCCGCGGTTATTTCTTGTTGTCGGACGATTCCGGAGCATGCTCCAGGATCCGGTCGACCAGTCCGTACTCGAGCATTTCCTCGGCGTTGAGCCAATGGTTGCGCTCGCAATCTTGGGCTATCTTCTCCAACGTCTGCCCACTCCGGTCAGCGTAGATGCTGTAGATGATGTCACGAAGTCGCAGCATTTCGCGCGCTTCGATTTCGATGTCCGTTGCCTGGCCTTCCAAGACGCCGGCGACCAATGGTTGGTGCATCAGATTCTTGGCCAGGGGAAGGGTATAGCGTTTGCCCTCGGTCCCCGAACAGGCGATCAAAGACCCCATGGAAGCGGCTTGACCGATGATGTACGTGGCGACCGAGCATCGCACGAATCGCATGGTGTCGATGACACCGAGCCCCGCCGTGACGCTGCCACCGGGCGAGTTGATGTACAGACTGATGTCCGCCTTTGGGTCGTCGTTGGCCAGGAAAAGCAGCTGAGCGATGACGAGATTGGCAACCTCATCCCCCACCGGACCGCCCAGAAAAATGATACGATCGCTCAGCAGTCGCGAATAGATGTCGTAGGCGCGCTCGCCGCGTCCGGTCTTCTCGATGACGATGGGTACAAGCGTGGACATTGATCACTCAGCAATCTGCGATGGACCGGACTCGTGCTTTCATTTCTTCTTCTTAGCCTCGTCAGGGTCGAATACTTCGTCAACCAGGCCGTAGTCTTTCGCCTCTTGGGCTGTGAAGTACTTGTCGCGTTCGCCGTCCTTGGTCACTTGCTCGACCGACTGGCCCGTATGCTTGGCGAGAATTTCGTTGAGGGTTTGCTTGGATTTGATGATTTGCGCAGCCTGGATCTGAATGTCGGTGGTTTGGCCGGATACCCCGCCGTAGGGCTGATGGATCATCACCTTGGCGTGGGGCAGAATGTGCCGCTTTCCCTTGGCGCCAGCGCTCAGGAGCACGGCCCCGCCGGAATACGCCCGCCCGATACAAAAGGTCGCCACATCCGACGAAATAAACTGCATCGTGTCATAGAGGCCCAAAGTATCGTCCACCGATCCCCCGGGAGAGTTGATGTAGAAGTTGATGTCCTGGCCGCGTTTCTGATCTTCCAGGTACAGCATCTGCATCATGACCCGAGC
>CBDUST010000179.1:0-9311 GCA_965369945.1 uncultured bacterium
CTCCTCCCACCGAAGCTTCATCCATCCCGGTGCCAAGAAGACGTAGGTCAAGTCGCACTCCCTTAGCACCCGGCGCTCGACCGGATTCCTCAGTATTCTTCCGTCCCCCGCGATTACCGTCGGCTTCGGCTTCCATAGTGCGATAGTTGGCATCCAATCGGTGTCTGGTGTTCCTTTGTCAAAATGATCTTCCAGATGTCGCACCTCATGCTTCCGCTCGATTACCTCTAACAGCTTGGGGACTCTGTGAGAGACATTCTCATCGGTGAAGAAGACCTCCTTCATCTGATCGCCTGAGGCCGCCCGTACTGCTCCTCAAATTCGACTGCGCAGTTCACGTCCGCCTCGCCCACATGAAACATGTCGGCGACCATCGCGGCGTCCTCATCGTTCGCGTAGAACTGATTGAATAGCACAAAGGTCGTTGTGCTTGTGTCCTTCACTACGGGTTTGCCGAAGCTGTGGACAGGGTCAATCACAACGCCGCGGGCTATGTTCCAACGTTTCGTATGTTCCGTGGTCTCACTGTATTCCATCTTCTGCAGGACACTTCTGTAGGAGGAATACAGCATTTGACTGGACAGCGCTTCGGCCAACGAGTCATCATCCATCTTATCTGACTCCGCAATGATGATCGTGCGCCCATCGGTGTAGAAGCGGTGATGGCAGAATGGATGTGGGGTGTTCAGCTTCTCCTGCAGCTTTGTGTACACTCTTCGGACTGATGGCATCGACACGCCGTGTTGACGGAGTTGGCCCGCAACGAGGACATCAATTAGGTCGAGGAAACTGACGCCATAGTTGTTGTCGATTATGGGGTAGTCAGAGAGAAAAAGGGGGCCGTGGCGCATTCCAGAGGGACGCGTCGTGAACCATGAGCGCACGCGATTCGGATGGAGTCCTGTATACCGCGCCGCCTCCGGTACGCCATACACGCCGCGCCCTAGCCAAGATTCACTAGCGGAGATCATCGATCCCTTCCTTGGGCTAGTGTGGCCTCCAGCGCCACTGTCCACCGGTAAGTCAACAATGCATCATATCGGAACTGGAACTCATCAAGATAACAATGAAGCTCCGTTCGGCTGACATCGCGGGTCGTTCCTATGATCCCGCTATTGAGACGAGAATGGAAGCACTTCACCGTTTTGTAAGGAAGATCGGTTCCTGGTCTCACACATTCACCCATGCCGCTGTGACCAGTTCATGGTCATTAGCTAATTCGGTTCTTAGACCGAAACGGGCACCATATTGATGATACGCCATTCCCGGTCCACGAGCCGCCAAAGCACTCTCTTGAGCCTATCGCCCGTGGCATCCGCGATAGAACGGGTTCTGGCACCACCCCTGCGCTTGACTAAGGAAAGGAATGGCCCATTTTCTTCGTCACCACGGCAGATGATCCGGATCGACGTTGCCGCCGGAGATGATTACGCCGACGCGCGCTAAGTCGGCAAGCAACTTGAACTGATCCGATAGGACTGCCGCGACCGCCACGGCCGCGCTGGGCTCGATGACGATCTTCATTCGCTGCATGACCAGTCGCATCGCTTCAATCACCTGCTCATCGCTGACCGTAAAGATCGCCTCAACGTGATCGCGAATGATTGACCAGGTGATCTCGCCCATGCTCGTGAGCAATCCATCGCAAATCGTGTCCGGACCGGTCTGCGGAATCAGTTCACCGGCTGCCAATGATCGAGCTGCGTCATCCGCGCCGGTCGGCTCACAGCCGAACAGTCGAACCCCCGGACTTATACCGCGACCGGCAATACACGTCCCCGACATCAACCCCCCACCGCCGATCGGCGCGACGATACCGTCAAGCGTTGGCACTTCATCCAACAATTCCAGCGTCGCAGTCCCCTGCCCGGCAATAACGTGTGGATGATCAAACGGCGGAATCAGAGTTCCACCCGTCTCGGCCACAACCTCATCAGCCCGTTGCTGGCGCGCTTGATCATTTGATTCACAGAAATACACCTTCCCGCCGTACCCTTCGACTCCAGCCCGTTTGACCGCCGACGCCGTGCCCGGCATGACGATGTGCGCCTCAATCCCCCGCAGTTTCGCCGAAAGCGCCACCGCCTGGGCATGATTACCTGAACTATGCGTGACAACACCGCGGGCAGCAACTTCATCATCCAGGTGCATCACGGCATTACACGCACCGCGAAATTTGAATGCCCCGACCTTCTGAAAATTCTCACATTTAAAAAAGACCTCACGACCAGCGAGCGCATCAATCGCGCTGCACGTCATTACCGGCGTACGGTGCGCATATGGCTCGATGCACTTGGCCGCTTCGCGAATTGTGTCAATCGTGATCGCCGTCACCACGAGACGTTCCGCAGGCGATCGACCGCCGCTTGGGTATTCTCGCGCGAATTGAATGCGGAGATACGAAAATACCCTTCCCCGCAGCTCCCAAATCCAACGCCGGGCGTCGTCACGATCTGCGCTTCATTGAGCAGACGATCAAACACGCCCCAGCTATCAATCCCTTCAGGACACGCGGCCCATACATAGGGCGAGTGAACGCCGCCATAGGCCGTCAGACCGGCTTTCTTACATCCCTCTCTGAGCAACTTGGCGTTGCCCAAATAATGCTGAATCAACTCGCCAATTTGCTGCGCGCCATCCTTCGAATAGGTTGCCTCGGCAGCGCGCTGCACCGGGTAGCTCACGCCATTAGACTTCGTGTTCCACCGTCGTGTCCACAAGTCGTGCAGTGGGACTTGCACTTCCTTGCGTGTCACCGCCTGGACATCTTTGGGGCAGACCGTGTAGCCGCAGCGAACTCCGGTGAATCCAGCGTTCTTTGAGAAACTATGGAACTCGATCGCGCAGCGCCGAGCACCGTCGATCTCGTAGATCGTCTTGGGCAAACTCTTGTCACTGACATACGCTGCGTAGGCAACGTCATACAGAATGATCGCGTCATTAGAAATCGCGTACTCAACCCATACGCGCAGTTGATCGCAAGTGATCATTGTGCCGGTAGGATTGTTTGGATAGCACAGATAGATCAATTCAGCGGGATTCTCTGGAATCGCAGGGACAAAGCCGTTGTCAGCGGTGCACGGCAGGTACTCGATCCCCACATAAGAGCCGTCATCCCGACCCGGCCCCGTATTGCCAGCCATGACGTTGGTATCGACATACACCGGATAGACTGGATCGGTGATGGCCAGTTGATTCGCGGGGCCGAAGATGTCCAGAATCGCGCCGCAATCGCATTTGGAACCATCGGAGATGAATATCTCATCATCAGCGATTTCAATGCCGCGCCCCCGGAAGTCGTGCTCGGCAATTGCAGCGCGTAGGAACTCGTACCCCGTGCCGGGCCCATAGCCGCGAAACGTCTGGCGGTCAGCAAGCTCATCGACCGCGTGGTGCATCGCGCTCACCACAGCCGGCGGCAACGGCTCTGTAACATCACCAATCCCGCATGGGATCAGCTTCTCAGCCAGCTCCGGGTTCGCATCGCCAAAAGCTTGAACGCGCCGACCGATCTCGGGAAACAAATACCCGCCTCGCAGCTTTAGGTAATGCTCGTTGACAAACGTCATGACGAATCAATCGCTTCAGGGACCAAAACGGTCGTGGCGAACAAGATGCTATTGAACCAATGCAAAAAGTGCTGCGCGACGAGCCTCAAGCAGAAGGCGCTGCATCGGGCTGTGGCTCGGCCTCAACTTTGGCCTCCGCCTCGGCTTTGGGCTTGGGCTTGGGCTTGGACGCGGTCTTCTTACGCGCTGGTGTTTTTTTTACAACGCCGGCAAGTCCCGCCTCGGCCAACTTCGCAAGTTGATCAAACAGCTTCGGATCCTCGATCGCCACTTGGCTGAGCATCTTGCGGTTCAACAGAACCCCAGCCTTTTGCAAGCCATGAATGAATCGGCTGTAGCGCGTGCCGCGCATTCGACACGCTGCGGACAGTCGCGTAATCCACAGCCGGCGAAAATCCCGTCGTCGCGCACGCCGATCGCGATAGGCGAACGCCCCCGCGCGGGTCAGGGTGATTTTGGCCTGTTGCTTGTGCTTGCTTCTGGTTCCGCGATATCCGCGGGCCTCTCGCAGCAGCCGACGCCTGGCTCTTGAACGTGCGGCGCCTTTTCTAACACGGGGCATGATTGAACTCCCGTTGGGCCGAGTCGGAGGTCGAATGACGACACTTGATCCCGCTCAGCGGACTTATCTAATGATTCACTCCAGTCGCGTTGGCCGGCGAATCGTTGTCGAATGCTCGCTATGAATCCGCAGGCGATTCCTTTGCCGGTGATGCTGCCTTAGATCGCCCGCCGGTCTTCAGTCCCAGCAACCGATTCAAACGCTTCACATCCGAAGCATGAGCATAGTTCGCCTTGCGATACCTGCGGATCGTCTGGGCGGACTTGTGGCTGCGCAGATGACGCCCAAAGGCGCGATGCATCTTGATCTTGCCGCTCTTGGTAATCCGAACCCGCTTCAGCAGGCCCTTATGTGGCTTTTGCTTAGGCATATTCAACTGGCCCCACCTGCACCGACAAACATTCCCCCGGCACCCCATCAATCGGAGGGGAAGCCTAGCAAGCCATTGAGCGATGTCAACGCAGAATCACCGCATCCGCGTCATCAGACTGAATAAGGATTGGGCTTGGAGGACGACGACCCTATTGGGCCAGGAAGACGTCGTTGACATCGGTCTGTTTGATGCCCTCGTGCAGGGAGGACGCCCCCCGGGGGAGCCAGATGTTATCGCCGCCGACCGTCGGATGATCGAGCCATACCCACGCGCCGTCGGTCGAAAGAGCGTTCTGGCCTCGACCGCCGTGGTTCAGCGAGTTGGAGAGGGGCGAGATGCGACCCTCAGCCTGGTAAAAAGCATCGATCAGGCGGTTACGATCGGCCAGGACCAGCATCGTGACCTCCCCACCACCCCAGATCAGACGTCTCTCAACAACAGGCCACAGATAGCTGTAGCTGTCACCGATGAAGTTCGCATCTTCATGTCCTGGGCAGCTCAGATCGCCGCGCTCACAGTAGTCGCCTGTGACGAGCGGTGCGAGGTTGATGAAGTTGCGGGCCAGGGGGTTCCACGAGGTAAACAGACTTGCCACCGGCATCGCTCCGTCGTAGTCGTTGCCGTAGCGACTGAACGCGTAACTCATCAGCCGAAGATTGTTCGCGCAACCCCCGTCGATGCGGCGCTGGTTGAGATTCGTCATCACCGGCCAAAAGATGCTGGCGCCGATCAGAATGACCGCAGCAACGGACACAAAATCGGGCAGGTGGATACGCCGTCGCCCGGAGATATCTTGCGCATCGACTTGGTCGGCCGCGGCGCTCTGAGCAGACATCCGCCGTTCGTACTGATCGATCCGCGCCAGTGTGGCATCGACGAGTGCGTCGTCGGCGTCCTGTACCGGGTAATCATTAATAAGTTCGAACAAGCTCAGTATCGCCTGGACCCTGCGCTTGTCCTGGAGCGACAGCGCTTCCAGAGCGTCGGGATCGAACCCACATTCAACGAGGGCGTCAAGCAGCCGCTCGTCCTGCGGTGACAGTGTAAGTGGATCGAGTTGATCGTCGTGGTCGTGGGTCATCTTTCTCGTCCCGGGCGGACTCGCGCCGCCTTCCATGCCTTGGCAAACGTGGCCACGGCCGTATGCAGCCGGCTCTTGACCGTGCCCAACGGAATGTGCAATGCCCCGGCGATCTGGTTGTAACTGAGACGCTGAAAGTAGCTCAGCAGAAGTATCTCCCGCAAATGCGCAGGCAGTGAATCAACGACCGCTCTGACCAGACGGCTGCGCTCCGCGTCGAGAACCGGCGCATCGGGGTTGGGAAGGTCCGCCTCCAGAAGATCGACAAAGCTCGAGCCTTCTTCATTCTTGTTCACCCAAGCCGAGAGCGAGACCGAAGTCCTCTTGTTGTGCTTACGGTAGTAATCACGAGCCTTGTTGGCAGCGATCGTAAAAAGCCAGGGCCTGAACCGGCGGGTCGGATCAAACATGTCCGCAGACAAGTGAACCTGGAGGAACGTCTCCTGGAAGACATCCTCTGCCGCAGCGTGTGAGTTGAGGTAGCGCGTCAGGAAGTTCAGAAGGTCCTGCCGGAAGCGCCCGATCAACTCGGCCAAAGCGGCTCGATCGCCTTGGAGATACGCTTCGACCAGTGCTTCGTCGGTTCGCTTCTTCACTCCGGCAACTCCCCTGGGTCCAGACGTGCGACCGATCATACGCCCGGCGCGATCGGTCGGCTCCATTCTACCCCAAGGTCCAACGAATCCCCCGAGTTGTATTGCCGCAGCAAGCACGTTGATCTTGATACGAAACTGGTGGAGGCTGGGATCGTGGTTTCTCATCCTTTTTGACGACCCAGATGATGTATCGGACGTTGCCCATATGGACCAGACCGCCCCACGACCGGTGACCGTAAATCGGCTATCGTCATGCCCCCATGGGCGTACCCGTTTCTCAAATGTGGACTGTGGCGACCTACGTGCTGGGCCAGAAGCTCCGTCGTCGGCAACGCTACCCCCTTGTACTGATGCTGGAGCCGTTGTTTCGCTGCAATCTGGCGTGTGCCGGCTGCGGCAAGATCCAGTATCCAGCCCATATCCTCAAGCAGCATCTGACGCTCGAGCAGTGCCTCAAGGCCGTCGAAGAATGCGGCGCACCGATGGTTTCGATCCCTGGCGGCGAGCCGCTGATGTACCCCCATATCAAGCAGCTCGTCGCTGAACTAATCAAACAGCGCAAATACATCTACCTCTGCACCAACGCCCTGTTGCTGAAGGAAAAACTGGACGCCGGCTGGTTCACCCCCAGCAAATACCTCACATTCTCGATCCACATGGACGGGCAGCAAGACCATCATGATTTCGCGGTGTGTCGGGAAGGGGTGTATGACGAAGCCGCCGACGCCATTCGCATGGCTGTCGAATTGGGATATCGCGTCACCACCAACACAACGCTTTTTGAAGGCGCTGATCCGAATTCCGTGCGCGCGTTCTTCGATGAGATGATGGACCTAGGCGTCGAGGGCATGATGGTCAGCCCGGGGTATGCCTACGAAAAGGCGCCGGATCAACAGAACTTTCTCAAACGCCGAGACACGAACACGCTGTTTGAAATGATTCTTGCGAATCGTAAGAAGCGGTGGAAGTTCAATCAGTCGCCGTTGTTTCTCGAGTTCCTCATGGGCACGCGCGAGTACGAATGTACGCCATGGGGCAACCCAACGTACAACCTGTTCGGCTGGCAGAAGCCGTGCTACCTGCTGCAAGAAGGCTATTACGATACGTTCGACGAATTACTGAGCGAGACCGATTGGCATAACTACGGCCAGGCGTCGGGCAACGCGCAGTGCCAACAGTGCATGGTGCATTGCGGCCACGAGCCGACAGCAGTTGATCACACGTTCGCTTCGTTCGGCGGAATGTGGTCAACGATCAAAGCGATCGTGTTCAACCGATACGCAAATCCCGCCGCAACGAACCGGCTCAAGAAGGAACGCGAGAAACCGCACGGTCCGCTAGCGCGACTTGTCGAGCTTGGACTGGCCGACGATGTCATGTCAAAAGCTGGCGCGGCGTAGGTGAAGCAGAGCTGCGGGTATACACCCGCAGCTATGAAATTGGAAACATCGTTCCGCTGCTAGCCGCGGGTGTATACCCGCGGGTTGGCCGTTCGCATTGAAGACTCATCAGCGGGTAAGATAGCCATCGTGGCGGTCTATCTGTTCACATTTCACGCCTACCGATCGTGGCTTCCTGACAGACCACAAGGCTATGTCCGGCGAGGCAAGGGCGTGCAGCCGCCGAATAAGAAGATGGCCGAACTGTATAAACGCGATGCGAAACATCCAGCGATGCGCTTCGATGCGCAGATGCAGGAAATCTTCGTCGCAACCACTCGTTCGATTTGTGCGAAGCACGCTTGGCGTTTACACCAAGTGCGCACAACGACGACGCATGTTCATGCTCTTGTGAGCTGGCGCGAGTTTGTTGAGTGGAAGAGCGTATCGAACACGCTCAAACGATGCCTCGGAGCTGAACTCAGCAAGTCACTTGATCGACGAGGTCCGTGGTTTAGTCGAAGTAGTAGCCGTAAGCGCGTTCGTGATGAGCGACATTTTGAATACTTGATGGACGAGTACTTGCCGAAGCACGGCGGGGCTCGTTGGTGTGAGCGTTCATAGGCGCGCGTGGCGTTTTCCTGCGGGTATACACCCGCAGCTATCAAGGATCAGAGGCTGCCCATTTCATAGCCGCGGAATACCCGCGGGAAACGCTGCGCATACCACCAAAAACGCAGCGAAAGAACCGCTCTTAGAATCCCAACGTAAGATCGTTACCGGCCGATCGTCAATAGCCGCGAATAGATGGGCTCGGGCGACGATTATCTCCGATGGAATTACCGGCGACACACTCTGTCCTTATGGATACGAAAACATGACGAAGAACTCCGTTCCACGCACCGTAAGTATCGTCCTGATCACCGCCGTCTGCACCGTCATCCTCGGCGCGTGGATCGGCGCATCGCAACTCTCGTCTCCACTGACGCCGCGAGGGGCTGTTGCCCAACCGCCGCGGCCGATGACGAGCCAAGAAGAGGCGGCCATACGACGGGCCGAGGATATCTCACTAGCGTTTGAACTAGCGACTCGAACGATCGCACCGTCAGTCGTGAACATTACCGCCATCGAGCGCGTGGCGATTCGCCGCCGCGGCCCGAACCGCCCAAGCCCCGACCGGGAATCGCTCGAAGAGTGGTTCAATGAAAGGTTCGGCAACGGGCCGGACGATCCTCCAAATGAAGATGACAGCGACCCTGCACAAGAACCGGAAACACCCGACGAGCCGGACGATCGCGAATTTCGTGATCGACCCGTCCAAGGCAGCGGCGTGATCGTACGTCAAGACGGCTACATCCTCACCAACAACCATGTTGTCGGCGGCGAGGTGCATGACATTCGCGTCACGCTGAACGACGGCCGCGAGTATGAGGCTCACCTTGTCGACGGCGACTTCGAAACCGATCTTGCCGTCATAAAGATTGACGAGAGCGGCCTCACAGCGGCGCGCTTCGCTGATTCAGATGACATTCGTGTAGGACAATGGGTGCTGGCCGTCGGCAACCCATTTGGCCTTGATAACACCGTCACCTCGGGCATCGTTAGCGCCAAGGGGCGACCGACCATGGGCCTGGCAGACTATGGCAACTTCATCCAGACGGATGCAGCGGTCAATCCCGGCAATAGCGGCGGTCCGCTGGTGAACCTTCGAGGTGAAATCATCGGCATCAACAACGCCATCGTCACAGGAA
>CBDUST010000180.1:0-9276 GCA_965369945.1 uncultured bacterium
GGGCGATTGTTGCCTCGCACCCCCATCGCGACCATACCAACAGCCACTCCGGCCTCGTCGGTGCTTCATAGGAGGTGTCAGGATGAATTATTAGAGTAGCGAATTCCCGACCCCGACGGAGTCGGGACGCAAAGCCGCATGTGCCATTGCACGGCTCAACGCTTTGATCCCTTGACGCCATCTTCAGCCTCCGTGTTTCATTCTCCGTCGGCCCCCGGAAGTGCGCCCCCGGCCCCCGGCCCCCGGAAATGCACTGAACCTGCCGATGGAGTCGGGCTTTTACGCTATCCCCCCCGGTCACGAGACTGGGGGCTTTTTCTCAAGGATGGCATCGTGGCATCAACGTGGAGAGGAAGAAGGCTTGCGGCCGGCCTTTTTGGACGATCCTTATGTGGGGTACCCGAAAAAGGGTCGGCAGGAGTGGTCGCGTGCAGGCGATGTCTAGGGCAAACGCACGTCCCGGACGAATCGCGGTATCTTCGTAGGCCATGGTCACCGCCTCGGCCAACATGGTGTCTCAAGTCGGGCAGGGATTGCTCCAGGCGGTGGAGGACTTTGGCCGGTTCGTTCGCTTCGCCGGCACGACCGCGTGGTGGCTGCTGTTTCGAATGTCAAAGTGGTGTCGTTGGCGACTGCTGGGGCCGCAATTCTATTCGATCGGTGTGGCCTCGATTCCTGTGGTGGCCGTCACCGGCGCCTTCATCGGAATGGTGTTAGCTCTGGAAGGGTACGACCAGTTCCAGGCCCTCGGTCAAGAAGGCCGACTCGGGGGGATTATCAACGTCTCGGTGACCAAACAGATCGGTCCGGTGCTTGCGGCCGTGATGGTTGCGGGACGTGTGGGCGGCGCGCTGGCGGCGGAACTGGGGACGATGCGCGTCACCGAACAACTCGACGCCTTGCGAGCCATGGCGACCGATCCTGTCGCTCACCTCGTCGTGCCGAGGTTCGTTGCGTGCCTGATCATGACCCCCATCCTTACGATCTATTCCGATCTGTTGGGTGTGGCGGGCGGTTGGCTGATCACGGTGCGGTTCTATGGCGTCTCGCCGTATGAGTATTGGGACTTCACACAATTCTTCGTTGATTGGTGGCAGCCCGTCTCCGGCTTGATCAAGAGCGTGTTCTTCGGCGCGAGCATCGGCTTGATCGCGTGCTACAAGGGGTTTTATTGTCGCTCGGGCGCAGCGGGTGTTGGACGGGCGGCAACCGAAGCGTTCGTGGCGAGCTTTCTGGTCATCATCACGTTGAACCTCGTCCTCGCCAAGGTCCTCAACAGCATTGATGTGATGTTCATCAGCAAGAGCGCTTCGTCGGCGTTTGGGTGAATCAGATCACGGCTTTGCCGATCGGATCAGGCGATAGAGGTTCGATCCAATACCTCGGCACAGGGGACAGGTCTGCCTGGGGATTTTGTATGGGCCATAGGATCAGCCCGCCGGCGTGATTTTATCGATATCCCACAGCAAACAGTAATCTATAGCATCCTTAGATAGACGAGGGCGTATCTATCCGTGCAGGTTCGCCGACCGTACGCCCCGATCGTAGTATGGTGTGCAGAACATTCGTAAGAAGGGATCGTGCGATGAAGCTTGCGCTCGTGTTGCTCTGTGCGGTGATGGCTTTGGACGTACCGTCGGGTCGGCCACCGATCGGACCGTTGCAGCGCGTTGAGCCGCGGATCTACGATTTCAAGTTTGAAGTCGTCGTCAGCACCGTCTGGCAACATGACGTCACACAGCGCCGACGTTACAACCTCAAGGACGCGCCGATCGTCTTTCCAGTCATCTTCCAAGGCGCTTATAGCCGAGTCCCCAGCGAAGCGTTATGGGCCAAGCTGTGGCTGGAGGGTCGCGAAGATCTTGGGCTGTCCCAGCGAACGCGCGTGGACTCGGGACTCCCTCATCACTCGCATCTGGCTGTGTTCACCGTGCCTCAGTTCAGTGGGTATTCATTGCGCTGGCAACTTGGGTATAAGGTGCAGGTCTGGTCCAGTCGCATCGACGAGGTCAGAGCAGCGCAAATCGCCTGGCCGCGCGAATGGCCCAAGGAAGTTCAGGACGGCCTGCAACGACAGATGTACATCGAGTCGGACGACTCGGTCTTTGCGGAGACCGTGGCGAGGATCAGTGAGGGGCAGCTTCGCATGGTCCCGCCATACTTGGCTGCCAAGGACATCGTTCGATACTGCATCAACAACTTGCGTGTGAGTGGAGATGGTGTAAATCGCGGTAACGGCGGAGTCTTGCATGGATTGGATCTCGTCGGGGCGAGTCGCGCTGCTGCCACAGGCGTGGGAGGACCGCATGATCTGGTGTGTCTATGCGTAGCGATGCTGCGGGCAGCGGGCATTCCCGCTCGGCCGGTCATCGGGGTTCAGGAGGACGAACTCGATCGAGCCGTTTTCGTGAGTTGGGCGGAGTTTTATCTCCCCGGGGCCGGTTGGATTCCGTTCGATCCGGATGAAATGCGCGGCAAAGGTATTCGACATCTCGATGTGCGCAAGCCTTGGCCCGAGTTCGGCACGATGGATGATCTGAATCGGCGAATACCGCTGTCGTACCACTTCGTTCCACCTGCTGCTGTGGAGGCACCGCAGAATGCCGCGGTGTGGGGTTGGGATCCCCGGCCGGGGCGCGATCCCTCCAGCGAGCAAATCATCGTCATGAGTATCATCTCACGAGGGCGCGGCGTGGAAGATGCGCAATAACTCGAATCTGTGCGGTGTTGCGGCGCCGAATCAAAGCTTCATTCCACTTGCGCTGAATTCGAGCATTTCGCAGTTACAGCCGCAATAGGAAGCGGAGTGTAAGAAACAGCAGCGCCGCGACGACGAGTAGGCTTATCAATGCCATGGATCGCCTTCGCCACCAAGTCTGAGTCGGTGGCCGGCTCGTTGTCCCCGCGGTGAGGAAGGCGCCACAGTCCGGACAGATATCCGCCTGATCCCAAATTTCCGACCCGCAATCGGGGCAGCAAGCGGTATCGCCACCGAAGCGGTCGAGATCCTCCGGGCTGGGGCCTTCGTCAATCATCTATGGGCCTCGTAGACAAGCAACTCGTGCGAATCGGAAACTTCGGATACATCGGGTCTTCACTGACCGAACACGATGTGCCGACCATACTCGCCCAGCTCAAACAGATGCACGGAACTTGGATCGACGTGGACCTGTACACTCACCCCAGGCGAAAGATCACGATCGGTCGAGACACGCGCAATGAGATCGTGCCCGTCGTCTGTTCGGCCATATACGTCGATCCGATCACCCAACGGCTCAGTAATAAGGACGTCCAGTTGGATCGACGCGGCTTCGGGCGATTGGTCTGTGGCGTCGATGCGAAGCGCTTCCGGTCGTATGCCGGCCACGACCTTGCGGTCCAGGTGGGACTGCGCCGCTTCGGCCGTCGTAGATGCCAACGGCAGCCGTAATCCGGTGCCGGCTGTGAATGATAGCTGCCCGTTGTGTTGCTCGATTTGCCCCTCAAGGAAGTTCATGGGCGGCGTTCCCACGAACCCGGCTACGAAGCGGTTCACGGGCCGATTGTAGATCTCCAGCGGCTTACCAATTTGTTGCACCTGACCTTTCGACATCACGACGACGCGATCGCCCATCGTCATCGCCTCTTCCTGATCATGGGTCACGTAGATCGTGGTCGTCTTGAGGCGCAGGTGCAGTGCCTTCAGCTCAGCCCGCATTTGCAGGCGCAACCTCGCATCAAGGTTGCTCAGCGGTTCGTCAAACAGATAGCACTTCGGATTGCGAACGATCGCGCGACCTACGGCCACGCGCTGCTGTTGCCCGCCGGAGAGTGCCCCTGGTTTGCGGTCCAATAGATCCGACAGTCCCAACATCGATGCCGTTTCGCGAACGATTCGGTCGATCTCGGTACGAGGGAACTTGCGCATCTTCAACCCGAACGCCATGTTCTTGTACACGCTCATATGCGGGTACAGCGCGTAGTCCTGAAAGACCATGGCCACGTCGCGGTCCTTGGGGTGCAGCTTGTTGACCACACGATCGCCGATTCGGATCGTGCCGCTGGTCAGGTCCTCAAGGCCGGCGATCATGCGCAAAGTCGTGGTCTTGCCGCAACCGGACGGCCCGACCAGGACGAGCAGCTCCCCGTCCGTGATCTGAAGCGACAGATCATCGACGGCAAGGACCTTGCCTGGGTAGACCTTCGAGATTGATTCAAGAGCAACCTGTGCCATTCGCAACCTTTGGAGGATAGTCCGGAACTTCGACAGGATAGCGGCCAAAGCCGGCGTTGGTATGGGTGGCTGCTCGGAGCGATGCAATCCAGCGCTTGCACCGAACGCTCACCTCGCCGAGGATTGCCGGGTGATGAGCGATCTTGTCAATCCAATGGGCGATCTCGCGCGGCTCGTCGACACCCAGACGCGGTCAATCTCAGCTGAGAATCCCACCGGCGAAAAGTCTGGCGGTGCACAGGCGTCGCCCGGCGATGACGAGCATTGCACCGACGCGGCCAGAACGCTTGGCAAAGGGTGGAAAGTTCGGCCGTGCCTGAGGAACATCCAACCGGCTCAAACGGTGACGTTGGCGGATATCCCAGGGCCGGGCACCATCCAGCATATCTGGTGTACAGTCGATGCGCGTTTCTCGCGGTCAATCACGCTGCGCGCCTTTTACGACGATCAGGTGCAGCCTTCGATCGTTGCACCGCTCGGCTATTTTTTCGCCAACGGCTTGGATGGTTTGGCGCACGTGAGCTCGATCCCTGTTGCGGTGAATCCGCGCGGAGGAATGAATTGCTATTGGCCCATGCCGTTTTGCAAGCGCATGCGAATCGAAGTCATGAATGACGGGACGCAGGTGGTTCCCGAGTTCTTCTTCCAAATCACCTATGCCCTGGGTGGCATCGCCAGTGATACTGCTTACTTTCATGCGAGGTATCGCAAGGCAACGACGACGCGTGATCATCCCGAGCATGTGATCCTCGATGATGTGAAAGGGCCGGGACATTACGTCGGCACATATCTGGTTTGGTCGCAATACGACCCGGGATGGTGGGGTGAAGGCGAAGTCAAATTCTTCATCGACGGCGACCCGCCTGATTCGCCGACAATCTGTGGAACCGGCACGGAAGATTATTTTGGAGGTGCGTGGGGTTTCACGGGCGCTGACCCCAACGATCCGACACCAGTCCCCTATTGCGGCCCCTTCCTCGGCCATCCGCAGGCGGCGCACAAACTTCAATTGATTGATGGCCAAGAGGTCTTACAGCACGCGTTGTATCGTTGGCACCTTCCCGATCCGATTCGATTCAAGAAGGATCTGCGCGTGACAGTCCAGGCCTTGGGTTGGAAGGACGATGGTACATATCTACCACTGGCCGACGAGATTGCCTCTGTGGCGTACTGGTACCAAGCAGTGCCCGATGGTGTCCGCTAGAGCTCTTGTAGCGTCAGGGCATCACAGAAGACAGACTATGTAGCTACGTCACGACCGGTGGCATCCCGAGTCAATCGGAACCTCGCCGACAGGATTGTCCAGTTGCACGGGCATCCTACCCGTGCAACGTACCATGGCATGACATCTGCACGGACAGGATGCCCGTGCCACCGGAGTCGGGCCGATCGACCTGTTGGAACCGGAAAATTCCTCGTAGCGTTAGATGACTAGCGCATTCAGCCGCTACGTCTTCTGTGAAACTGCCCTAGCCGGAGGTCGAATCGACCGTCCAGCGTCGCACTAGATCCGGATCGAGGCTCGATGATGCAGTCGCGGAGTCGCTTGCTGCAAACCGCACGATGCGATCAAGTAACCACTTGCCCGGCGCTTCGGTGTGGTCAAGACTGCTGACGATGAGCAACCCTTGGCCCACCCGGGTCGTGAACAGTTGATCGAACAGTTCGACGCGATCTGCTTGATCGTGTGTGTAGACAAGCCGGATCAGTGGATCGACGCTCTGTGTGATGCCGAGTTGGTCGACGGGGATCACACGGGAATAGCGCCGCGTGAGATCATAACCAAGCAGATCGACGATCCATTCGCTATCACCCTCGACCAATGGACCTTGTTCGATGATGAGAGGAACGCCGCCGAAGAGCCATTCGTACTGCGTGCCGAGACCGCCGTGGGCATTGGAGGCAAGCAACACAACCCGACCGCCGGTTTCGAGGAAGTCGACGATGCGGTCTGTAAGCCGATGAGTGAGGATGGTACTGGTGTTTTGGGGCAAAGGATCTCGCGAATCCCACACCGGGAGCGTCGGCGCACACTGTGCCGGGCTCGGCAAGAGGCGCTCCCAACTGCGCACGGGCAAACCGAAGCCGCGGCTGTAAGCACGCTCCTGCTCTTGACGCTCGGACTCTTCTTGCGTGAACGGGAATCCTGCAAGCCGAACGACGTCGGCGGGCGGCGAATCGTCTTCGGTGGGAAGAACCCATATATCCCAGTGATTGGAAGTGTCTTCGCCGATGCTGGCACTCACACGAACACGCCTCGGTTGATTAACGGAGGGTAGTGGCAACTCAATCGGAACGATGGCTATTGCACCGCATGCGCACGCGATCCAGGCTGTTATCAATTCGACAGGTGGACTGCCCTCAGGTTCAACTTGAACCACGATCGCGCCGGACACCGGGTCCCGACTGAAGTTAGATATCGCCAATTCACAGACAAGTGTGCCATCAGCAGGTGTGGTGAATCCGCGACGATGCTGAGGTGTAAGGAGCAAGAGGACGACATCGGCCAACCATTCGCGACACTCCTCGGCCGAGAACCGCCATTGATCAAGATCGTCAATCAGCCCGCACTGACATTGCGGCGTATCGCGAAGATGGTTCATCACCAGTCCGCCGTGGTTTGTGAATCTACGGAACTGCTCCATCTGGAACTTGCGTCCCAGCAGTTGGAAACGATTACTCTGGTGCTTGAACCGATCCACGACCGCCGAGCTGTAGCATCGTTCCCACTTCCGCTCGAGCTGGCGCTGATGATTGAACCTGTTTGGAAGCCACCACGGGCGCTCCTCGCCGATGTTCTTAGTAATCGCCTTTATGTCCGGCCATGATGTAAACAGAACTGTCTCGCCCATCACGAACGGCTTCGGCGGCAGCGTCGCAAGATGTTCCTGAAGATCATCGAGATAGCTCACCCACCGATTCGAATCTTCGTAGGTATGTTCATCATGTAAATCCGTCTGCTCCGGATCAGTGAGCGCGAAATTGGCGGTTTGCACTTGAAGCAGATGGTTGGGCAGTCCGTCACGCGCCGTCTTCCACCACCACCGAGCAAGGTCCTTCTCGAAACACGGATGTTCATATGCAGCGCTGATGATGATCACCGAGGGGTGATTGCGATCGCGGCGCATGAAGGCCTTGTAGAGACGTTCATACTCTTGTCGATGATCCGGCCCCATCGGTGATTGCCACACAGGCTGCTCCTGCCAAATGAGCATCCCCATCACATCGGCGATGTCATAGAAGTATCGCGGTGCATACCACATGCACAAACAGACCAGATTGAATCCCATCGCCTTGAGCGATTGGAACTGTTGGCGAATCTCATCAGGCGTCGGCATCGGAGCGATATGTTTCGGCTCGTGCCCCCAGTGAAGAATGCCGCGCAGAAACAGCGGTGTATCGTTGAGTTGTATCTGTGTACCGGCCGCTTGAATACTACGAAATCCGAAGCGAACTTCATGTGTCTCACTGACCTGATCGGAATCGAATAGTTGCACGTGGGCCGTATAAAGATTCGGACTACTCGGCGACCATCGAAGGGGATTTGAGATGTGAAGAGAGAGTGAACATTCCTGACCGCGCTGGGCAATGTTGCCCGAGCCCTCGACAATCCGTTGACCGGTCTCATCGAACAGCACGACCTGAACGGTTCCGGGGACATCCGCGCCGCGAGGTTCAAGTTGAATCTCAATCCGAACTTCGCCGGTCAGTGGGTCGCCGACCACACCCACGCCATTTGGAATCGCGCAGAGACGGCCAGTTCGGCTCAGGCGCACCGTCTGCCAGACACCGCCGTGCTGGACGCTGATGACATCATGGAACCCTTTAGTAATGTGGCCCGTCTGAAGCTCGCCGGAGTTGGCCTTACCCGCCGCGATCTCGTCGACACGCAACAGCAATTCGGCGAGATCCGCATCGACCAGAGCTGATGTTATTTCAAATTGAAACGGGACATAGTCTCCGAGGTGATGCCCCACTTCGTTGCCGTTGATCGAGGCGCGCAGATCAGTTGCAACGGCTTCGAAGCGCAACCACAAGCGGTTTGTCGTCGCGTTCCGCCAGGACCGAGGCAGCCTGATGCTCCGCCGTAGCCACGCGATGCCATGGAAGTCAGGTCCGAGCACCGTCTGCCATGCGCACGGAAGGTCAATTGATCGCCAATCGCCGTCTCCGGCCGTCGGCGCAGCCATTCCATCAGTTTGGGGGCAAATCTCCCAGGGTCCACACAGATCGATCGAATCGTTGCTTGGCGACTTCGACATGGTATTGGCTCGATCATATCGTCGCGGTCATCTTCCAATTGTTATCTTGGAGATATGACTGACGAGTTGGGCGAGAGATTCACGGTGCTACTGAGGTATTGATGAGCGAGCGATCGTCAACCAGCGGTTGGGCCTTCGCTGCGTTTCCACTGGCGGTGATAGCCGTCTTCACCGCGCTGCCGACAGTCGCCGGTGTCGTGCTGAGCTTCTTCGAGTGGACAGGCGGCGGTCTACCACAGTTCATCGGAATCGAGAATTACCGCGCTGCGATTGGGCATGATCCACAGCTCATCCACTCGCTACGCAACACGCTCATCTTCGCAGTCGCGACTGTCCCCATCACGGTGATCCCGGCCTTCCTCTTGGCCGTCGTGCTCAAGGCCGAATGGTTCATGGGAAAAACGGTAATGCGAACGATCATCTTCCTGCCGTTCGTAATCTCGATCGTGGCTATCGGGTTCGTCTGGCGATGGGTGTTGGATCCACACAGCGGTCTGCTCAATCTAGGACTG
Organism: uncultured bacterium; assembly: GCA_965369945.1. Classification (GTDB taxonomy): domain Bacteria; phylum Planctomycetota; class Phycisphaerae; order Phycisphaerales; family SM1A02; genus JADFNO01. The sequence continues at coordinate 8,988 of CBDUST010000180.1, forward strand.
GAGTCAATCGGCGCTGATGGAATGTTCGCCGACTGGCCGGTGCCGTGGCTTGGCGATAGCCCATGGGCGCTGGGAACGATGTGCTTTGTGCATGTGTGGCGGAATCTTGGGTTTTGCGTCGTCTTGTACTTAGCTGCGTTGAGTCGCGTGCCGCGATCGCTCTACGATGCTGCCGGCGTTGATGGAGCGGGCTCGTGGCAAGCAACGTGGCGCGTCGCTTGGCCTGCGGTCCATCCCATGACCTTATTCGTCGTGATCACCAGTTCAATATGGTCTCTGCAAGTGTTTG
>CBDUST010000181.1:0-9272 GCA_965369945.1 uncultured bacterium
GTCGGCGCATCCGACCTCCTCGCCCTCCTCGCCAACTGGGGGCCGTGTCCGTAGGAGTGAGGCTACCTGGTACGTCTCCTGACTATTTGGGCTGATATCTCACAAGTGCTGGTTGAATACAGCCCGCCTGTGGTACACTGCTCCCGTTCTGTCGCACGGGGGCACATGACTCAGGGGGTGGTCATGGATCTGCGACAGGCGCTACCACGGTACGGCCTTTACCCCCAAGGAGGTTCAGCCATGTGGTTCAAGTCAATCTTAAGAACCCCGGCGGTCGTTGCGATTAGTTTCTGCTTCATTGGCGGCACAAGCACCGCCCCGGCCTACGCCGACCTCGGCGATCAACTCTTCAAACTCCTGGCCGACGACGGCGCGGAGGGCGACAGCTTCGGTGTCTCCGTCGCGATCAGCGGCGCCACCGCTATCGTCGGGGCCATCGGAGACGACGACAACGGTAACACCTCCGGCTCCGCCTACCTCTTGGACACCACTACGGGCCGGCAGATCGCCAAGCTCCTGCCCGAGGACGGCGCTGAGGGCGACGTGTTCGGCCGATCCGTCGCGATTAGCCCCGATGGAATCAGGGCCATCGTCGGGGCCCCCTTCAACCAAGACAACGGCCTGTTCTCCGGCTCGGCCTACCTCTTCGACACCACCACGGGCCGGCAACTCTTCAAACTCCTGCCCAAAGACAACGTTGCGGGCGACGTCTTCGGCCGCTCCGTCGCGATCAGCGGCGCCACCGCTATCGTCGGGGCCATCGGAGACGACGACAACGGTAACACCTCCGGCTCCGCCTACCTCTTGGACACCACTACGGGCCGGCAGATCGCCAAGCTCCTGCCCGACGACGGCGCTGAGGGCGACGTGTTCGGCAGTTCCGTCGCCATCGGCGGCGACATCGCCATCGTCGGGGCCTATCTGCAGGACAACGACAACGGCGAGTCCTCCGGCTCGGCCTACCTCTTCGACATCTCTGACCCCGCGAACCCAGTACAGATCGCCAAGCTCCTGCCCGAGGACGGCGCGGCGAACGACCAGTTCGGCTTCTCCGTCGCGATCAGCACCGATGGAATTGGGGCCATCGTCGGGGCCTTTAAGGACGACGACAACGGCGACGGTTCCGGCTCGGCCTACCTCTTCGACACCACCACGGGCCGGCAGATCGCCAAGCTGCTCCCCGACGACGGCGCGGCGGACGACTTCTTCGGCCGCTCTGTCGCGATCAGCGGCGCCACCGCCATCGTTGGGGCCTATGCGGACGAAGACAACGGAGAATTCTCCGGCTCGGCCTACCTCTTCGACACCACCACGGGCCGGCAGATCGCCAAGCTCCTGCCCGACGACGGCGCGGCAAACGACGTCTTCGCCCTCTCTGTCGCGATCAGCGGCGCCACCGCTATCGTTGGGGCCGAACTGGACGACGCCAACGGCTTCGGCTCCGGCTCGGCATACCTCTTTGATGCTGCTGCCGAATCAATTACAACTCCACCCGATGAGTTCAAGACTTTTCGCGGATTCCTTGCTTCCGGTGGGCTCGACGACCTTCTGGATTCGGATGACAACGATCTGTGTCACAACCCAGGCATCACAATCTTTCCACTCGAAGCTCCGGTCACGCTAGATTTTCTAGGCACGTTGCCAAACGATTCTCCAGCTTCACTCGACGTGACGATCGAATCGTCGGCCAACACTGTCGGTCTGGAACTCGCAATCTCATTCTGGAACTACAACACGAATTCGTGGGACGTTGTTGGTACGGACACGCAAACGAACAACGTCGATACCGTCAGGACGTTCGCCGGCATACCGGCGGATCATGTAGAGGCGGGTACTGGTGAAGTGAGGACTCGATACGAAGTTCGTGTAGTGAGCTTTATATTCCTGTTCCCATGGTTGGATTGCGTTGACCATGTCTTCTGGACGATAACTGACTAGCAACGAGATCAACCGATATCAAGGTTCTTCACCGGGTGCCAAAAATTGGCACCCGGTTTTCTTGTTCCCTCCCCGGTGTTGAGCGGTTGTAGTTGGTCACTTGGGACTTGCCATCGCCATTTTCGTCGACGTAGACGTAAGAAGATAAACTCGTTGGGGCGGAGAGCAGCCGGCTGGTAGCGCGCGGACATTTCTGTGCGCGCTGTCCGCTGGAAATACAAGAACAGATAATTCAGACGATCGTTGATTGGCGCACGCTATGAAGGATTCGCGCGTGTGGGATCTGTAAACGGCAAACGTGGCGCGCGCTAAAGTTGCCGCGCTCGCGCTAACGATCGTTAACCGAGCTTAACTTTGCTTATCCGAGCGAGTTTGAGGCCTAACTTTGGTCAATTTGGCTCTGGCAAATGGCGCGCGGCGTGATTCGTGCGCGCCAGCGTCGCCGTTCAGTTCTCAAGCCTCAAGCCTTCTTCTCGCGACAGTTGAACGCGGATAGGAGAGAGAGGCACGAAGGCACGGAGGCACGTAGCGGGCAGGAGGGGCTGGGAGGGGACAAAACGTACCTGTCCCGCCTTCCTTCCCCGTTTTCTTCCCCGAGAGACTATTCCGTTGTCGTCAGGACGTCAGGTCACGTTCAGTGTTTGGGCTCAGGTGCTTGTGCCTCTAGCAGTACCAGGAACTGCGGCGGCATCGCGTGCCCAACGTCTTGCGCGGAATGCGTCTCTTGCCACGCTTTGGAGTAGTCTCGGGCATAGTAGTGCCAAATGGCCAGACGTTCGTGCGCCAACCCATGATCAGGATCGAGTTGGACAACCCACTGCATCTGTTGGATAGCGCTGTCCTGTTCGTTGTTCATTGCTAGTGCGATTGCCAGGCTCACTCGCGCTTCGACGAAGTCAGGGTCGATCTGGACCGCACTGCGAAAGGCGGCAAGGGCGTGGACGTCTTTGGAATCGGACACTAGCGCTTTGCCGAGCCCGTGATACAACTCAGCGAGGTCCGGCGCGTTGCGGATGGCGTCGGCATACGCTCTGATCGCTTCAGTGCGCTGATTGAAATCGAGAAGCTCAGCGCCTTCCGTTGCCCGCTGCAACGCGCGTTGAGCGTCGTGCACAGGGAAAGCCTCGACTTCCAAAAGCCCTCCCTTGAAATTCAACCCGCGAATCGCCTCTTGGAACTCCTCTTGCTCTCTTTGATCGCGCGTCGAGACGGGCTTGGCCGCGGAGTTTTGGGATGTCGAGAGGGCTTGCGAGTTCTCGGCTGCGGAGAAGAGCGGAGCGGTTTGGCAACTGCCACTGAACATGGCAAACACGGTCAAGGCAAGCGTTGTCGCGGAAATTCGTGTTGTAGTCATCGCACATCTCCGTTAAGCGAACTTCTCGGGCGAGGTGATGCCCAGGCCATATTACCATTATGCACCGAGAAGAGGGCCGAAGATATCGGGAAAATGCCCTTGCTCGCAACGCCCTGCGAGTAAATTGGCTGTTTCTTGGTATGCTCAAACGGCCCCGAGTGGTATTATGGCGGCTCGATGGGTACGAGAATCCTGGGTATGTCAAGGGAAGGACGAAGGAGGTCGGCCATGCCGGTAAATCTAGGTTTTGCAAATGTATCGCGTTGTGACACGCTACCCGCCGCGGTGGCGGTGGCCATGCTCACGGCGTCGGTTGCGACAGCACAAGCTCCCATCATCGGTCCGCAAGTTCGCATTGACGTGGGCGGGGGCAGATCCGCAGCGAACGAGACGACCGCATCGGCGAGCGAAGTGGATCCCAACGTGATCGTGGCCGCCTGGAACGACTGGCGCGACGCTCCGCCGCCCGAGGGGAACTCGCCCATCAGAATGGGTGTTGCACGCAGCTTCGACGGCGGCCAGACGTGGGAAGACTTGCTTGTTCGTCCGCCCAAGGGATTTCAGACTGATATTGAAGGCGATCCCATGACTGCCTATGACGATCGAACCGGAACGCTCTGGGTGGGGGCGATCGCCTTCTTCGACGACGTGTTCGTCAGCCGGCTCGATCCGGGCCAGACGGAGTTTGAACCTGCGGTCGTGACCACGGCCTTCGGTGGTGGATTTGACAAAGGCTGGATGGCGGCGGGTCCGCGCTTGGGAGAGCCGGACTCCACTCGCGTCTACATCACGCTGTCGCACGGAATTCAGTGGTCCGACGACATGGGCGACACATGGACAGGTTTCCACTCGCTCGGCGGCGGTGTAGGTTTCCTGCCGCGCGTCGGCCCGAACGGCGAGGTGTACGTTGTACATAACGCGAAGCTGCGTCGCAGCCTGGACAATGGCAAGACGTTCACCGCGCACACCATCGCCATTCCGATGGACCCATGGGGTATAGAAGGCGATCGCTTTCCCGGCAGGTTCCGCGTACCGTACCTTTGGTACTTCGATGTGAGCCAGCAAACCGGGAACCTCTATGCGGTGTACATGGATACGACGAACATCGTAGATGGTCAACGGAACGTCGATCTGTATTTCACCAAGTCAACCGATCAGGGAACGACCTGGACCACGCCGGTTTTTATCAACGGCGATAACGATCCGCCGGGCGATCAGTTCTTCCCGTGGCTCGAGCTCGACGAAGCCGACCGCATCCACGTTGTCTTCCTCGACTCTCGCCACACTGTTCAGGACGACGATGTTCTTCAGGGCATGATCGATGCATATTACACCTACAGCGACGACGATGGTGCAACTTGGAACGAGTTTCGTCTGACGCCGAAGTCCTGGGACAGTTTCGATGATGGTCTGAGTTGGCCGAATAATGAACAGTTCATCGGAGACTACATCGGGATGGCAGTCGCGGGCAATCGCGTCTATCCGATGTACATTGACACTACCGGTGGTGATCCGAATATCTATACGAACGTGATCGTGTTTCCAAACGACGAAGCGACTCCACCCGACGACTTCGATGCTTTCCGCGGATTCCATGCTTCCGGTACGCTCGAAGACGTTCTGGAATCGGATGACAGCGATCTGTGTTACAACCCAGGCATCGTACTCAATCCAACTGAAGCTCCGGTCACGCTGGATTTTACGGGAACGTTGCCAAACGATTCTCCAGCTTCACTCGACGTGACGATCGAATCGTCAGCGAACACCGTCGGGTTGGAGCTCACGTTCTCATTTTGGAACTACAACACGAATTCGTGGGATGTTGTTGGTGTAGAAGAACAAGCGTTCGCCGGCGATACGGAAGGAACGTTTGCCGGCAATCCGGCGGATCATGTAGAGCCCGGCACTGGCGAAGTGAGGACTCGATACGAAGTTCGTCAAGTGAGCTTTATATTCCTGTTCCCGTGGATGGATTGCGTTGACCATGTCTTCTGGACAACATCGAACTAGCTTTGACGGCAACGGCACCGTCGGCGCATCCGACCTCCTCGCCCTCCTCGCCAACTGGGGGCCGTGTCCGTAGAATGGGTAACTGGCCCTTTGGCGTTCTGTGACACATGAAACGAAAAGCCCGCAACGACGAATGAGCCGGGGGGCAGGAGGTACGATATGAAGCGTTCCAAATTACTGTTGGTCTGTTCCGCTAGTTTGATTGGGGTGCTGGCGTACTTGGCCAGCGGGCAGCAACCCAAGTCACCGTCACCCACACCAGTCAGCTTGTCCGTAATAACCCACACCCACGGGGTGATTGATAACGAGCGCCACAACCACGGCTTTATTCTTTGGTCCGACGGGACGGTGAGTAGGAAAAGCTTGCCGAGCACGTACCACAGTCATCGCACACAATCTCGACGTTGACGATTGATATGCGGATTGTTCGGATCATCCTGCTGGTTGGGGCGGCAGATCCGGATGAAGCGTGAGCTACCAACCTGGGCGTGTTGGATCATCGCTACCGCGATACTGGTCTTGGTGTATGCGGCGGCAAGCTAGGGCAGCAGAGTCGTCGGCCCGGTCGACCCGCGTTACTCCTGCTCGCGGGCGATGCGGTAGGCTCTCTCGACTTCATTACTCAACTGATCTATCATCGCCTCAACCGGCCTATTCGGTGAGCGGACAATGATCGTCCAAGTCGAGCCGTCATGGGCGTTAACGGCATCGGCCAATTCCCGCACTCCTAAGCCATCGAATCTTTCCCGAAGCACCTTGACGGCTTCGCGTGCGACTTCGTCGTCCCTGAATGGAGCTGATCCTTTGCCGTATAGCACAGCAACAGGGGGGAAGGTCGGTACAAGCTCCACTCCGAATGGTTCCCTTGCCGCGTCATCGCGTATGGCGTCGGCGTGGTTCTGAGCTTCTTCTTTCCAATACTCGGCGTCAGTCATGGCCGTGTCCTCCTATCTAGGCACACAGCAGAACGACGCCGCGCATTGTAACGGTTGGCGACGGGAGGGGCCGGGCTAGGAGTGTGGAGTCTCGGCTGATATCTCACAAATGCCGGTTGGAACAGCCCGCCTGTGGTAAACTGTTCCCGTTCGGTCACATAGGGGCGTTTACAGTGTGCGTGGAGGATACACAGATGCACCGCGGTGAACTGTAAACCGACGGCGACGGATTCGTGAAACAATTCACGAACCCGAAAGGTGGTCTGCGCGCCAGTGAAACATCTATAATCCTCTGCCTCGCTGGTTCAGTAGTGCGGCAATGGGCGAAAGAGTCCGGCAGGAGGCCAGGCGGTACGGAGCGATGAGGATCAATAACACGCCGCGCCCGAGCATAAGCAAGGAGTAGCTGCAATGGACTCACCCCCAGAAACGCCCGCGGAACTGCTGGACGGTGAAGCGGCGCATGCAGAATCACTGACTCACTTCGCGGCAAGGGAAGGGCAATTCGTTCTTCGATGGGTTGCGATCGGCTCAGCGGCGGTGATGGTGGCGACCATGTTCGTGTTCTGGTTCTGGGCGATCCTCCCCGCCCTCGTGTTTCTCGCTTCCCTTTGCCTACTTTTCATCGCCAACGAGGTCGAAGCACGGACCACACGTGGTTCGCAACCAGAAACGGAACTTCCACAAACGCAGGCGTCGGCAGTGTCGCGCGATGAGTCACACCGCGACGAGATCCCCATGTCGATCGTCGTTCGCGAGACCAAGACCGTGTTGAAGATTGTGGTCGGTGTCGGTGTAGCGGCGCTGGTGTTGGCCGCAATCGCGTTCGGTTGGCAATGGCTCGGCTTCGGCACACTCCTGATTTTCTCCTTCATGATCTTCGTGACGGCTCCGGTCTGGCTCGCGTGTATCGAAGACGAGATCGAAGAGGAGACGGAACGGTTGAAGCACGAGCCCCACTGAGCGACGACACCAACAACGGCATCCACGACTAATGTGAATCGCCGCCCTGCCCCTGCCAACTTCGACGGCAACGGCACCGTCGGCGCATCCGACCTCTTAACACTACTCGCCAACTGGGGGCCGTGTCCGTGAAGATGGCATCAAGGCATCAGTGGCGCGCTGCCGCGTCCCGGCGAACGGGTCTTTCTGTCAATCTGTCCACACCCCTGCCCAAGCGGCCTGACAGGGCCTCCAGGCCCCCGCCTTGGGGCAGGACTCGGGCCTGTCACCGTTGATTCCGGTCAGAAGCATCGACTTGTGACTTGACTATCGGGAAGGTGCGCGTTATAGCGCGCTCGGCAAGCTCGGCGGCGGAGCCGGGCGAAGGTCAAATGGGGAACGTCGGTTGAAGGAGGTAAGACAATGGAAGCGGTTTTGAAACCTAGAAGAGTGTGGTTGGCGGTACTGGGCGTGGTCGCTCTTGCGCTGGCAGGCCTGGGCGCCTTCGCGGCTATCCCCCCTGAAGCCGAGGCAGCATCCTCCATGCTCTCCGTGAATCTAAAGTGGGGACGGCCGACGCAGGCCGAGCGCGACACGAACAAGCTGTTCTTCTGGAACGACCCGGCCACCGGCACCGACATCGGGGAGATCCTCGTTTACGTCGACGGTCTCGAGAGCGGGAAGACGTACGAGATCGAAGTCGTCGTCACGGAGACGGGTGGCCCGGCGCCCATCAGGCAGGAGCTCAAGGTCCAAGACCTCATAGGCGAAGAGGTTCCTGCGCCTCCCCCGGCCGATCCCCGAGATTGAGGAATCGGTCCAGGGTGCCCCGCCGCCCTCTCCTCACGTGCGCCCGAGGTTCCGACACCCCCGAACGGAAGCGGTCCAGTCGGACGCAAGCAATTGAGGATGAGAGTCCCTGAGGCCCGAGCAGCCAAGGAGATTCTCAATTAGTGGTACTGCTTCAGGTCAGCAGCCATGGTGTTCCTCATTCGGTCCAGGTGAGGCTGATGTGAGATGACGTCGTCATGGACCCCGCCGATTTCGACGGCAACGACTCCGTCGGCGTCCCCGACCTCCTCACCCTCCTCGCCAACTGGGGGCCGTGTGCGTAGGAATTAAGGCTGCGATCAGGTAGGAAGTGTTGTCGTTTCGATCTTTGCCTGCGCCACGGTTCCGCCCAATAACGTGGCGCAACCTGACTTCGTGAATTCTGTGCCTTCCCTAGCGCAGATAGTCGAACCTGAAGCATCGCGCCGGAGACGACCACCGCCAACAGCTCATCGTGATGCACGATCCATCGTTAGGGGTGCATGCCCGCCATGAAGGGGAGTACCAAGTACACTGAAGGCGTGGCACAGACTAAGCAGGCCAAGACGGTCGTTGAGTACATTCAAGTGGTGCAGGATGTTCGCCGCGACTGGAACGCAGAGACGCTTCGCGACGAACGCGAAGTCTGGTTTCGAGGGGTAGACAGCAATACCCATAGCCTCATGCCCAGTGCGTGTCGGCGGGATCACTACGACGAAGATGCCGTGCTCACCGTCTTCGAGCAGGAAGCTGTTGCGCTAATGGATTGGGAGCCCGAAACCGATTGGGGTTGGTACTTCCTGATGCAGCACTATGGGCTACCGACACGACTGCTTGATTGGACCGAGAATCCATTGGTAGCTTTGTACTTTGCGTTCTGGAAAGGGCAAGGGCAGATTGCGCCATCTGTGTGGATGATGGAACCTGGCACGCTGAACAGTATCTCCCAGGGCGAGACTGAAATCGTAGTACCTGATCCGCCTCGTCGAGGCGCGGAACCATTTGCGCAGTACTGGTTACCTGAAAACTGCATCGCAGCACAACCAACGGAGTTTCAGTTCGGCGGGCATGAGTACACGAACGCCAAGCCTCTTGCGATCCAACCGAGATATATCGATAGGCGTATTGTGGCCCAACAATCACAGTTCACGATTCATGGTACCGAACGAGATGGTATTGAGTCGGTTTTTGCGGAGGCGGGTGAAGACTTACAAGTCCAAATCGACTTTTGCACCGACAAGACTTGTTCTGCGATGCTGGAAGAGCTTGCAACGCTCGGTATC
>CBDUST010000182.1:0-9241 GCA_965369945.1 uncultured bacterium
CCTGATCATCCGCTTCCTTGGCCAGTTCGTAGCCCAGCTTGGCGTCGTCGAATGCGGCTAGGACTTCCTCAAGCGGCTCAGTCTGGGCCTTGAGTTGCTGGTATTGGTTGATGACTTTCTGAGCAGCAGCCTGGTCGTTCCAGAAATCAGCCTCGTTCATCTGCTCCTGGAGCTTGGCGCGCTGGGCGAGCTTGGCGTCGTAGTCAAAGAGAGTCGCGGATTGTTGTGATCCGCGCCTCGAGGTCGTCAATGATGGGTTGGTGAGCGTCGTAGTGCATGGGGTCTCGGTGTATCCAAGCGTCTTGAAGGTTGCGGTCTTGAAGGTGTTTGGGCGGGTATCTTACCCCCCATTCCCTCACAGTCCTTGTCGTGTGGGCCGGACCCTTGCAACATCGAGGTCCGTCCACCATAGTAGTATGCAGCGGGCTCGGTTGGGTCCGATTCGGGCAGCGACTGCCGATCCTCCACCTCATCGTCAAAGAGGCTTGATATGTCTAGAAAACGAGTTTGCTGTGCGTTGCTTGCGATCCTTGTGACTCCTGCGGTCGCCTTTGGGCAGGGTGATCGAGACACCGTTGACCGGATCATCGACGAGGGGAAGAACAACTCGCAGGTGTGGGAGCATCTGACCTACCTGAGCGAAGAGATCGGTCCGAGGCTCACCGGCTCCAGCGGGAAGATGCGAGCGAACGTCTGGATGCGCGACAAGTTCAACGAGTACGGCCTGAGCAACGTGCATCTTGACAAGTGGGGCGAAATTGCTGTGCGGTTCGATCGCGGCCCCAGCTCGGCAAATATCGTCGCGCCGGCGCAGCGTGCTATGGAGTTCACCGCCCGATCGTGGTCGGCAGGCACGGACGGCCCGGTGCGCGGCAAGGTGGTCAAAGAGCCGACATCGCTTGGTGATTTGGAAGCAATGCAGGATCAACTTAAAGGCGCATGGGTGCTTGGCAAGCAGCCGGCCCGCCGGCGAAGAGGTAGGCGTGGCGGCGGAGAAGGTGGTGGAGACGAGGCTGCCCAAGCTGCCCGTGAACTGCGAGAACAACTTGCTGAAGGTCTGCGCGAAGCGGGTATCGCGGGACGACTCTTTGCCTCGCGATCGGATTTGGTGAACACGGGCAGTATGCGCGGGTGGCGCGAGATGGATTACAACGATCTTCCGACTGATGTGGAAGTGATCATTCGGCGAATTGATTACGATGCAATCAACAGTCGAATCGCCGATGGCGAGGAAGTCGAAGTGGAGATTGATCTTCAGCACAACTTCGCTGAAGGGCCATTCCCGGTTTTCAACACCGTTGCTGAGATTCGCGGCACCGAGTGGCCTGAGCAAGTGGTCATCATCTCAGGGCACTTAGATAGCTGGGACGGTCCGGGATCACAAGCTACACAAGACAATGGCACCGGCTCGTGCGTCACACTCGAAGCGGCCCGCATTCTTATGGAAGTTGGCGCCAAGCCCAAGCGCACCATTCGATTCATCCTCTGGGGCGGCGAAGAGCAAGGTCTGCTTGGCTCACGCAGTTATGTCCAAAGGCTCTCCGATGAAGAGAAGGCCAATATCTCAGCGGTCTTCGTCGATGACGGCGGCACGAATTATGAAGGAGGCGTGAGCTGTATTGCCTCGCAAGAGTCGATGCTCGCCGCAGCGATCGCACCGACACAGGCGGCATTTCCTGATCTGCCGATGGAGCTTAATATACGCGAGCGGATGTCGCGCTTCGGCGGGTCAGATCACGCATCGTTTGGACGCCGGGGAATCCCCGCCTACTTCTGGATGGAGTCGGGAAGCGGGGGTCGTGAAGGTAAGAATTATCGCTTCATCCATCATACGCAGCACGACACGATGCGCTATGCTGTGCCTGAATACCTGGTGCAGTCGGCGACGAATGCAGCGGTCGTGGCATACAACTTGGCGTGCGCCGATACGTTGCTGCCGCGCCAAGTTGAAGAGGAGGAAGAGGTCGTCGCCGAGCAGCCGGCTGAGCAACCCTGGGACATTACCACCGGGCCGGTCTCCGGCAAATGGATCGCTGAGACGATCGGTGACGACGGTTCTGATAGGCAGTTCACGCTGATCTTCGAGATGAGCACCGGCGGCCGAGTGCGCGGCACGGTCGAGTCTCCGATCGTTAGCGGCAAGATATCCAAAGCGTCGTTCGATCCCGCCACCAATAAGCTCCAGTTCCTCTTCGTCTCGGAGATGGGTGAGATCGCCTACGACGCGACCGTCACCGGCGACGAGATGACCGGAACGTTGGGTATTGAGGATGCCTTTTCGATGGACTTCAGGGCGAAGCGCGTTGCGGACGATCAGGAGGGCGAGGCCGCGGGCGCTGCCGAGGCTGTTGACTCGGCTGCCTCTGGTGCAGATGCGGCTGGTGACGCCGGTGAAAGCGGCGAACACTGATCTGAGTATTCTCTAAGATGATTCGACTTCGCAAGGGCGGAGGATGAAAGGAAAGCCCATCTCAAACCGAGGTGGGCTTTCAGTTTTTCATCACCTAGCGCAACTTTGCCACGGTCTGGGCGAGCTTGGCGCCGAGATTCATCACTGCTTCTTGCTGCTTGGTGTCGGTGAGTGAACCATCGCCGTTGAACGCTGTGGAAGCGTTGGGGATCGACTTTTGATCGGGTAGCACAATTACTTGGATGCTGCTGAGGATCGCGCGCACGTGAACCAGGCCGCGCATGCCGCCAAGCGCTCCCGGCGATGTGCTCATAAGAATAACAACCTTGCCTTGGAAACACGCCAACGATTCCTCATTGGGTGCGGGTCTTGAGGCCCAGTCGATTACATTCTTGAGCGCAGTCGTGATCGAGGAGTTGTACTCGGGGCATCCGATCAGGAAACCCTCGTGGTTCTTCAGCATTTCCTTGAGCTGCGCGGCGCTTTGAGGCACCCCTTCGGCCGTCTCAAGATCCTCGTTAAACACCGGCAGGGGATAGTCCGCCAAGTCGATCAGCGTCACCTCAGCCCCGGCGCTGCGAGCACCGGTCGCGGCAACAGCGACCAGCTTTTTGTTGTAGGAGTCCTTTCGCAGACTCCCGGCAAAGGCGAGGATTCTCGGGACCGACCCCATTGGCATATGCTCCTTGCGCTGATTCGGCGGGGTTGGATCAAGCGTAGCGTAGACGCGCCGCTGGCAAACTCCACCGAATCCATCCATCCACGGTATTCTTTGGCGATGTCAGTTATGGAAGTTCCCAATCGATTATCTCAACGAGTCGCCAACCTCAAGTCCTCCGCAACGCTTGCACTGACCGCCAAAGTGAAGGCGCTCAATGCGGCCGGGGCGGATGTGATCGGCTTTGCGGCCGGTGAGCCTGATTTCGATACGCCTCAGCACATCAAGCAGGCGGCCATCGACGCGCTCAACGCTGGGCAGACGCATTACATGCCCGTACCCGGCGATCCCGCCGCGCGACAAGAAATCGCAGACAAATTGCGAAACGATAACGCGATCAGTTGCAGTGCAGACGACATTGTCATAACCACCGGCGGCAAGCACGCGCTCTTCCTTGCCATGCAATGTTTGATCGACGCGGGGCAAGGTTCACAGGTCTTGGTGCCGACGCCGGGTTGGCTGAGCTATCGACCGATTGCCGAACTGGCCGGCGGCGAAGTGGTCGAGATTCCCGCAACGGTCGAGAGCGATTTCAAGATTACAGCGCAGCAATTGGAAGATGCGCTGACTGATCGAGCCGCGGCCATCGTCCTGAACAGTCCGTCAAATCCTTGCGGGACGATGTACAGCGAAGATGAGCTGCGCGAATTGGCGAAGGTCGTCCAGCAGCATCCGCAACTGACTGTCGTGAGTGATGAGATCTATGAGAAGCTGATCTTCGGCGGCGTTGATCACTTCTCGATTGGATCAGTCCAAGCGATCGCCGATCGAGTGATCACGATCAATGGTTTAAGCAAAGCCTACGCGATGACCGGATGGCGAGTTGGATATGCATGCGCCCCCGGAAATGACGGTGTGATGGCGAAAGCGATCGCCAGACTGCAAGGACAGATGACCAGCCACATTACGTCCTTCTGCTATGCAGCGATTGTTCAGGCGTTGGCGAATGCTGCGGACGATGTTGAGAAGATGCGTCAAGAATTTGCTCGTCGGGCGGTGATTCTCTACGACCGGTTGATCGCAATGCCGGGGATTCGATGCCCGAAGCCGACGGGGGCGTTTTACGTTTTTCCGGATATTAGCGCGACGTTCGGCAAGCGTTCCGGCGGCGGGGCGCTCATCGATTCAGCGATGTCGTTCGCAGAGGCGCTGCTTGATGAAGCGAATGTGGCGGTGGTGCCGGGCGACGACTTCGGCGGATGCGGCCCAAATCACGTCAGATTGAGCTTCGCCTGTTCCCAAGAGAACATCGAAGAGGGGTGTCGGCGCATTGGTCAATGGATCGACGCGCTGACGTAGAAAAGCGAATTACTTGTTCTTCGCCTTGGGCTTCTTGCGGTTGGATGTGACGTTTGATTGTCGGCGGGCGGGTACGGGCGTCCTCTTGATGCGTTGCTTTGCACGGGTCTTATTGTCCTGGAGGCGCGCCGTAGAACGAGCGCGTGCTTCCTTACCGACCTGGCGTGTGCGTTGGCTGATGCTCTTGGGGCGGCTGCTTGTTCGCTTCGATGGGCGAGTGCGCCGCGGTTTGGAGCGACTTGATCCTGAGCTAGCCAAAGCGCGCTGCTTGACTGGTGGGTTGGTGGTCGGTCGTGCGGAACTCAAGGGGCCGAACGGATCCATCTTTATACCATGCGGTGAATGAAGCGCGGAGACCGTTTCGATCGTGGCGAACAATCGCGTTGCGTCGTTGACGGTTTCGCCAAACAAATCTTGATAGAGTTCACCAGGTGTGACGGAGTCGTAGGTAGTACTGCTTTGCGTCGCACCCGAAGCCGACTGCGTCGAAAAGACGCTGCGTGCGTATAGCAGCCCTGTCGCGACGCCCACCGCCAGGATCAATCGAAAGATTCGCATGCCCCCACCCCCCTGAATCGATCGGCGCCGATTGGTGTGATACGAGCCCAATCAGGTTCGCACGACCAGTTAGCGCACGATCACCCCCCGACTTCGGCTGGAGTGGCGGTCGGCTTGGCGGCAATCGGGGATAGATTCGGCGTCTGTGTAAAGGCCTCGGGGTCGTGCGATCTGGAGACCATCACGCCCAAGCGCCTTCGGTACAGACCAAAACTGCTTCCCAGCTTAAATCCGAGAATATGGCTTGTCTGGACGGTTCGTCACCGCGACAGTTGTAAGAGCGACAATGCCGTGGCGATCAGTAGTTATTGGAACTGGACTGTGAACCGCCTGAGCCGCGCGAGGCGTTGTTGCGCAGGCGTTCACGGACGTTCGATTGGCGCACGACTCGCGGCTGTCGGCGGCTCTGCACTCTGCGTAGCTGTTGACGACGCAATTCCTCGCGATTATGGCGAATGATACTCTTGAAACGCAGGCGATTGAAGCTTGCCAGCCTCGTGCGCGCCAGTTCGACGATCGTCTGGGTGCCTCCGCGACGCTGGGTTGTGCCCGATGGAGACGATGCGTTGGAGGATTTGGCGGATCGTGTATTGCTGGTCACCGCACGACGCGTTTGCTGGGTTTGATTGGTGGCTCGAGCCTGGGCCAGCTTGCGTTGCAGCGGGGAGTCCGGATCGATGGCGGTCGAGAAGACCGGCTGAGCGGAGAGATCGCGCTGTAGACGCGGCGCGTTATCACCCGTTGCATCGACCGCGGGTGAGGGGAAATAGTCCGCGTAGACTTCAACCGTGCTGCGGTCGTCGAACGGCAAGTCTGGTGAGCCGGTGTTATCGGGCCCTACCTGCTGCGGAAGGAATGCGATTCCCATCAATGCGATGGGGAGCGTTGAGGCGAGCATGGTCAATTGAGGCGTCATAGGTCCGCTCCTCATATCTTCAGTTGTTGCCTCTCGTGTTATCTCAAGTGTGCCCTAGACCGGCGTCGAAGCAAGTCATCAATCATCTACGCCTTCCGGTGGCAATGAATCGTAGTCGTGGGCAGCCCCGGCAATCAGGGTCGCAACGCGTCAAGCAGTACCAATTGTGCGGGTTATGAGGATAATGCGGTTACGGGCAGGCCGTTATAGCCGCGGATGAAAATCCGCGGGTAGTCTAGTTGGCGGCTACCATTGCTGGATATGGATGAGTCGAACCAAGACAGCTTGGCCGATCCTGCGGAACCGCGGTGTATTACCTGTGGTTACGACCTGCGCTCGTTGCCCAATGAAGAAGACTGTCCGGAATGTGGCACGCCGATCGAGTTGTCTCTGCGCGGTGACCGCTTGTCACAATCTGATCCAGCGTGGGTAACGAGGCTCGCGCGCGGCCAATCGTTGCTCGTGTTGGGCATTCGACTCTGTCTGATGTTCACGGTCTCTTGGTTCGTGGCTCTGTTCTTACTATCCTTCTTGGTATTTGCCCTGGCTTTCGGTTCCAGTGTCAACATTGCGAGCTTGGCATTTGACGTTCTATTTTGGAGCTTCGGCGTTGCGCTTTTCGTTGGAGTAGTCGTTACAACGATTGGATGTACACTCGTCACGATCCAAGATCCGCGCTACAGCTTGCGTGAATCGCCGATATCGAATCGCAACGTAGCACGACACGCACTGCTGGCGATGTATGGATGTTTTGCATTTGGTTCCGTATCCGATTTCCTTCCGTTGATGGGTACCGGTTCGCGCATCCTCGTAGTTATCGTGTTCCTATCTATAGGTGTTTGCTTGACCGTCGCGCTTGTTGCTAGTCTGACTTGGTTGGCGACTCTGGCCACGCGCATTCCGAACCACGATCTTCGATCCCGGACCATGAAATCAGCCCGTTTTTTTCGATGGGCTATTCCAGTCTTTGTTCTTCTGTTTGTCATCCCGGTGGGTTTTGCGTGGCCTCCCGCGCCTGCCGCAGCTGGAGGAGCGTTGACTGGCCCGGTGATTTTGGAATCTGTGTGGGGTTGCGCTAATATGGTGGTTGCCGCTGTCATCCTGATCGGATCGGTTCGGATGTACAAGGACCTTTGCAGATATCGCACTGCATTCCGCAGGTGTGCAACCGAAGCAAATGCTGCCAACACCGAGAAGCCCTTGACCGGTTAGACCTCGCTCAGCTGAACACTCGCCACGTTTAGAATTCCGGGGGCGGCGCGCAGCTCGTCGAGCAATTCAACCGTCGGAGCTTCGTCGAGCTTGAGGATCATCATGGCGATTGTCTTGCCTGTTGCGTCGTCGGTGTTGCGACCGATCACCATCTCCGCGATGTTCACATCGGCGCTGCCGAACAGTTGGCCGACCAAACCGATCCGTCCGGGTTGATCGTTGTTGGTCAGCAGGACCATGTGCCCGGCTGGGACGATGTCCATCGCATATCCATCCAGGTGCGTGACGCGCGGCAGGTCGTCTGCGTAGATCGCGCCCTGAACGCGATGGGAAAAGACTCCCGTCCTCCCCTTTGTTTCGCCCTTTGTTTGGAGTTGGATTGAGAGGCGATCTTCGCCGTGGTCTGCGGCGATAGTTGTTTGCATGTCGATATGTCGTTGCTCGGCAATCAGCGCAGCGTTGATGACGTTGACCGGGTCGTCCAGGTGTCGAGAGAGCAATTGGGCCAGCGCGTATCGGGCGATGGTGTCCGCCGGCCCCGCTAAGGTCTCGCCGCGCACAGTGATGTGAACGGAGTGCAGCGGTTCGCGCCCCACCACAGCATCCAGCAGCGCGATCATCCGTGCACTGAGATCGACAAACGCTTGCTGGCGATCCGTAAGATCAAGGCTCAATCCGCCGGCATTGACCGCGCCGATCATTCCTTCGCCGCGCAAGTAAGTCACCAGTGCTCGGCAAGCATCGACAGCTACAGCTTCCTGGGCCTCTACTGTTGACGCACCCAAATGTGGCGTGGTCAGAATCTTGGGGTGATTGCGCAACGGACTGTCCGGCGGTGGTGGCTCCTGCTCGAACACATCAAGCGCTGCACCGCCGCACTGCCCCGACTCTAACGCCTTCAACAGCGCCTTTTCATCGACAATCCCACCGCGTGACGCGTTGATAACGAGAATACCCGGCTTGGCTTTGGCGAAACCGGCCTCGTCCAGCATTCCCGAGGTCGTTTCAGTCTTCGGAACGTGGAAGCTGACAATATCCGCCTGGCTAATCAACTCGTCGAACGAATCGATCAACGTGACTTGACCCTCCAGCATTGACTTGGCGTTGATCATCGGATCGTGCGCGATCACCTTCATGCCGAACGCTAGGGCGCGGTGGGCAAGCGTTTGACCAATGCGACCGATGCCAACGATGCCCAGCGTCTTGCCTTGTAATTGCCTGCCGGTGAACTTGCTGCGGTCCCATCCACCGGCTGCGATCGTGGCATGGGCTGGGCCGATGTTGCGCGCCAGGGCGATCATCAGCGCGAAGGCGTGTTCCGCGGTGGTGACCGTGCTGGCTGATGCGGTATTCATCACAGCCACACCCAGGCGCGTGGCGGTGGGCAGATCGACGTTGTCCACACCAACGCCGGCTCGCACGATCGCCCGCAGTTGTGAATCGCCATCGGCTGCGCATTGCTCCAGTACGTCGGCGGTGATTTTGACAGCGGATCGCACCAACACGCCGTCGTGTGATCGCAGGGCCTGGGCGAGTTCAGCTCCGGCCAGCCCGGTCTGGACGGTCAGTTGGACATCGTCCTGGGCTTTGAGGAAGGCTGCCCCTTCGTCTGCTAGTTTGTCGGCGATGAGGATTCGCATCCGATTCTTCCAGTCAAGGCCTTGCGGGCTCTTGCGATTGCTGCCCTCCCAAAACAGGTGTCGAGCACTGCTTGGGGCCACTTTGGACGATCTGCACCGAACTGGCTAGAATAGCCGCTTCCGAGACTACGCGTGCCAATGAGAGGATACGACGACGACGATGACTATCGCCGCCGAAGCAAAAACGCAGTTGATTCAGGACTACCAGCGCAAAGAGGGAGATTCCGGATCCCCCGAGGTGCAGATCGCGATCCTGACCCACCGCATACATGGCCTGACCGAACACCTGCAAACCCACAAGCACGACTACGCCTCGCAGCGAGGTCTGGTGTTGATGGTCGGCAAACGAAACCGTTTGTTGCGGTATATCGCGCGAACCAGGCGCAGCGACTATCAAGCGTTGATCAAGCGACTCGGCTTGCGGAAGTAGGCCGGATCAGTTTCTGTTGGGCGGCGGGCTGACGGTAGGTGGCAGAAGGCAAGCCACA
>CBDUST010000183.1:0-9216 GCA_965369945.1 uncultured bacterium
ATGGACACCGATAGGAATGGGAAGCCGGACCTGACGTAGGAGTCTTCGACGAAGGAAGTTCCGGGGGGAGCTCCGGGTGGTATGAAAAGGCTCCAGCGGGTGACTTGCCCACCGGAGCAGTGCTAGGGGGAGGAAGCACGAATGGTGCTCACAGCGTGCTTCCGGACAAGCCGTGAGCACCGGTGTAAGGACCAGTTCGTCCTTATTCAGCAGAGTCAGGTTTGGCGCTGTTTGATACAGCCGATCAGCATTTGGTGGACTACCTCTCTTCATGCCCCGATCCCATGATGCCATCCCCCACGATGCCCTCATGCCACGATGCCACGATGCCATGGTGCCATCCTCACTGAGCGAGGGGAAACCCTGGCGCCTGCTTCTGCCACTGTGCGACAGGTCGTAGTATCCTGATGGTGTTTGGACCGTTCGGGTTTGCGAACTAGGGTCTAGGCCCGCATCGGCGTGGCTGTGGCTGTGTTCAGTGAGGCGATGAAGATTGTGGCGGAAGAGCAGGTGCAGAAATGAGTACCACCGAGGTTGACTTTGGCCAGGTGCGACGGCACCTGTTCGACGCAGTCCTCTTGGATACTAACGCCGTCAGGTCACTGGGCATTTCACTTGATGCGGCATGGTTCTCAGAGCTTTGCGAAATATGCAGGCGCGCCGACGTGCCGGTTGCAGTCATCGACGTCACGCTTGACGAGTGGACGACGCAGCATCGATCCATGCTGCAGGAAAAAAACTCACAAGTCCGCGCAGGTCTCAGATTCATCGAGCAGATCTCCGGTACACCAATTGCGTTGTCGGAGATTACTCTACCGGACAATTCGGCCATCAAGCAGTTTCTCAAGCGTCAGTTGGAAGCTCAAGAGGTTCGCATTATTGAGACGCAACCCCAAGAGGTGGCGGATTATATTGCGGAAGCACTCAATAAGGTCTCACCGTTTGAGAAGGGTGGAAAGGGGTTCATGGACGCCGTCATCCTTGATTCGATAGTGGCATACGCAAAGACCCTCAAGAGTCAGGCACGTGTTCTTGTAATTTCCGACGACGCGGCAGTTCTCAGATCACAAGATCGTTTCGATCAATCTGGCGTTGAAGTGGAGTTCGCCAAGCGTGAAGAGGCGAAAGACAAAGCCGCCTCGTCACTATCTAGTGCCGAAAATGAGTTTATCAGACAACGGGATGCAGCACTCCTTAAGCACGTGCGCGAATCAGAACCGCGCATACTGCAAGAATTCAACGAGAAGCCAATCAAGATCAGCAACATCTTTCTGCGAAAAGCTCTCGAGGATTCGAAACTTGGACCGTTACTACCTGAGCGGATCGTTGGGCTCCGTCCGAAAGGTGTCGAGAGGGTCAGTGTTGTCTACGGCTACCCAGAATCTGTTGTCGGGCTAGATCGTTATCGAGTACACGTGTACGTACAGTGCGAGGTCGATGTAGTCCTTAGCCGATTTGCCGTTAGTACTGGGAGCTCTATTTTCGGACAAACTACAATAACGATTGACGGTACAGATGTGCGAACACATCTTCCAATCGAGTCTCCCAGGATGAGTGGGGATGAACCCGAAGCAACGCAGACTATCTTGATGTCTATCAGTATCGATGGGTCAATCGCTCGTCAGGCATTTGAGCAAGGTAGCTGCGAGGGATTTCGCGTCGAAGACGAACTGTCGACCGAACAATGGAAGGAGCTCTTCCGTCATCAGGACGATGAGCTGCCCAACACTAAGCAAGAATAGGAGTCCAGTGTGCCCTGACCAACGAGCGGTAATTCGGCACGAATTCTGGACACCAATCCACAGGCAGTATGATGCAAGCTTGCCATGGCTCTGATCCGCCCTCGCCTAACCGATCACTACAACGTTCCTCTTCTTCAAGACGAGGCGGACTTTGCAATCCCGTTCCTGGACGAGGACATCCCGTTCTGTGTGGACCCTTTCCTTCTATGGAAATCCCCGTCAATGCAGGACAAGAGCCTCTACGCGGCGCTTTCAAACTCGTTCAGTTACCTGGGGCATCTGACGAATACTTCAAAGACCGACGATGCGAAGCAAATCTTGATAGCTGCGTCGGCATGTGAGGAGGTAGGTCTAGGTTTCTCAGGAACGCGTCGCGAAGCACCGATCGGTTCCACAACTGCTGAGAAAGTCCTATCTCTCTTTCGGGACATCCCGCAGGTTAAGTCGAGCGGTTTCGTCCACTTCGAGGAGATCCAGCTCTTTGTGAACGGAATTGGTCGAGATCGAATCAGCGACATCACGTGCAATTTCCTCAAATCCTTCCTTATCGACTTCACGATGGACCAGTGTGGGCGGCATCATATCCCGACAGAAGATGTTGATGTTGATCACGTCTACGACTTGTCGAAACAAGCATTTGTTCAGGAGCACGTGAAGCTCCCGGTCAACCCGATCACTAACAAGCCCACTATTCTGGTCCCAAAGCGTTGGCTCCGCATTGCTCAGTGGATCAATTACAGCGACTACCTTACTAGCTACTACCTGAAGGAGGTCGTCAAGGACTCCGGCGGTTCGATCGATCGCGTTGCAGTTCTTAACTTTAACCGTCGCAACTATGATCTTGTCGAGGTCTACATCAAGGCGAAGGAACGTGTCCAAGCCGACTGCCGCAATGATCCGCTCTTTAATCCGATCCCTATTAGTTCGGCAACTCGGAAGATTCAGACGATCCGCAAGCTCCCCACCGGGAGAGATGACAACGCCGACAAGAAGTACGAGGATCTCGTCGTTCAGATCATGGCGTCCCTCCTGTACCCGCAACTCGACTTCGCCGGGGATCAGAGCCGGACCGATTCGGGCGTGCTGATACGCGACTTGATATTTTACAACAACAGGTCAACGCCGTTCCTTCGGGACATTCATGATGATTACGGATCACGTCAGATTGTCATGGAGTTAAAGAATGTCAAGACCATCGAGCGTCAACACATCAACCAACTGAACCGGTATCTTGCCGACAGTTTTGGAAAGTTCGGCATCTTGGTGACACGGAACCGATTGCCCTCCGCTATGCTCAAGAACACAATCGATCTATGGGCAGGTCAGCGGCGGTGCATCATCGCGCTCAGCGACGAAGACATGGTTCTAATGGGGAACGTGTTCAGGAACAAGCAGCGCCTACCGATCGATGTGATTCAAGCTAAATACGTACAATTCACAAGAATTTGTCCTTCATGACCGGTACCAAGGAGTTCTGAGATATGCCGGATGATAAGAGTGGCAAGCGTGAAGAAGAGTATTCCGACAACGATCCCATCGACGAGGCTGACGATTTGGAAGAGGACGACGAATACCTTGACGACGACGACGAGGAAGATGGACTCGCACTTACGCTAGAGACTATTCGGATCTTCGAGAAGACAGAGGCTCAGCTGGAAGGCTTTTACGAAGAGATTGGGAACATCGCGAAGAAGAAGCCGGACGATCCCATCAACACGTTCAAGCTCGGATTCATAAACCAAATGTTTGACCAGGCTAACACTCTCCTTGGAGATGAGTATCGTCCTTTTCCTGACTTTGATAAATTCGATCTCGATGCGTTACCGACCGCCAGCGATGTCGTTATGATGCTCTCGCAGTACCTCAGAAGCATGGACAAGTATCGAAACGACGCAACGCATCAACATACGTTCGGTGTGCATTTCTGGCACGTCTCTGGCTCAAAGGACAGGATCAGAGCGAAGCAGCCCAAAAAGTTCGCGAAATGAACTGCAAGAGTAGTACGCTGGAGGTCGGCAGGAATGCCCAATCTAACGGTAAAGGAGGTCAACAACTACAACGACGTATATCCCCAACTGAAGGCGTTACTGTCAACGATGGAGGAGTTGTCCAAAAGAAGACCACACGACCCCGTCAACAAGTTTAAGCTGAATCACGCAAACGCGATCATCCGGAAGGTCAATAAGATCCTTGGACCGAAGTACCGTCCATTCAGCGACTTCGAGCGATTTGACGTGGAGGGCGAGCTAACGACATCGAGCGACGTCGTGATGATGCTTTCGCAGTATTTGAGCCGCATGGATAAATTCGAGTCAGACCACCAAACCAGTACACTTGATAAGGAGGTTGATGAGTTGCTGGGAGGTTCCAAGTGGAATACTAAGGCGTAGACAAGCAGCCGTGAAGGATTTGGCGATCTTGGTCGGGGCAGCAACGGGGGCAGAAAAGGTGTCAGGATGAATTATTCGAAGGGTCGCGGCTTTGCATTGCGCTGCGCGTTGATTGTGTTTGGGGGGAGGCAAGAAGGCGTGAGGCTTGAGGCCGGAGGCTTGAGGTATTTGGAGAGGCACGTAGGCACGTAGGGGGACGGAACGTGGCACCCAGCCCAATGTCAGCGATCCGCCGGGGCGGGCCTGGATCGAAGAGAACCCACGGATTCCTGATGGAATCGGGACCATGTTCCTCCGTGGGCATCGGCGGTATTTACGCACACGCCCCCCAGTTGGCGAAGAGTGCGAGGACGTCGCTGGTACTCACACTGCGGTTGGCGTCGAAGTCGGGTGAGCCGCTGGGCGCTCTCCCGTCTGGAAGGAGGATCCAGTCTCGATCGCGGGCCTCACTGGTCATCCGCCACCTCATGATCAAGCCATTCGGTGACCCACTTCATCGCCTGGGCGACGTGGCGTCCCTCCTGCCGGAACACAATTTGCGGGTTGGTGAGCCTGCCGTGGGCGAGGCGAACGGTGTCAAGGATTCGCTTCTGCGTGTATGGCTGGCCGGTCTTGCGCGAATAGGCGTCCATGTACCAGACATGCGCGTGGTTCGGTGCGACCCGCACGACATCGGCGAGGTATTCGTCCCATGAATCTCTCGGTCCTTTGACCATGATGTAAACGGCGTCCATGTGCCGGAGAACTGGCGTCATTGCGAAGCGATTCGCCTTATTTATCCGACTGTGATCGGGAATGCGGAAGTAGCCGACTTTGGCATTGATACCGAGATCCGCAAGCGTCTGGCGGGTGATACGGAGACCTTCGATGTACAGCGAGGCGTTCTTGCGGTCGTCCAACAGCCCCTCGCAGTCGAGCATAAGGAAACCAGCTCTCTTGATGTCGGCGGCGATCCTCGTGATGCCGGCTTTGATTCGACGCGGTTGTAGCTCCCAAACACCCTCTTTGTTCCGTTTAACGATCGCGCTCTCGTGAAGAAACGGGAGCCAACCCCCAATGCCCGGCTGGAAATTGAGTGCGGTGACTTCGGGTCCGACGAGCCTGGGTGGGCGGTGGTGCCATACTTGGCTGTTGGGCGTCTTGGTTCGGTCGCTCTCGGCGGAGTTCTGATCCGACGGCGAGGGTGAGGCGGTCGGTATCATCACGCACGCGACAACGGCGATCGACCATACGACGATAGAGAGACTCAAGATTCTATTCTTCATGCTGATTGCTCCTGTGATTCTGTTGCTGCCGCAGCACCACCCACCCCGACCGTTGACGGCGGGACCGCCGACGAGTCTAGCTTGCCATCACAATAACCGATACCAGTACCGCAGTCGAAATCACCGACAAGGTCCAGGTTGGTCGCTCTCGTTCCATGCGTCAACCGTGGTTTACCGACACGGCCCCCAGTTGGCGAGGAGGGCGAGGAGGTTGGATGCGCTGGGCGGAGAGCGGCCGTTAAACGGGGTGTGGGGGATCGCGTGGCTACTTCATTTCGGCGGAGAGTGCGGCTTGGGTGGCGCGGGTGCGCAAGACATCGATCATCGAGCGCACTTCTGCGGCCATTTGGGTGTTGGGGAATTCGCTGACGATGGTGTCGCCGAGGCGTGCGGCTTCGGCCCAGCGGTGATCGTTGACGGCGAGCTTGAATTGCACGCCGAGGTTCTCGCGGGGACGTACGATGACCCCTTGTGCGACTTCAGCCAGTCGCTCAGCTTCTTCACGGGTCCGGTAACGATCCAACTCCTTGAGTGTTCTCATCGCCGCTTAGACATCATCGCGCGGCGCCAGGTCGAGGAATCGGGTTTCGAGCTCTTTACGGTGCTCGGCGCGAGCGCGCATGATCCGCCCGTCGAGATCGTCGATGATATGAGAATCGGGATATAGTCGGCGTATGCGCGAGGCTTCATGATGTGCGGCTGCCCAATCGCGGTCGGTGAGTAATGCATCAAGTCGCGTCAGCGCCGTGTCAACCTGCGCTTCGTAATGTTCATCACGTGCCCGATCGATGGTCGAGCGAAATGCCTCCGCCTCCTTGCGGTAGCCGAACTGATTGGCCATCTCGTCACAGAGGGTAATCGCGGCGTCGTAGTCGCCCCGGCCAATGTCTTGGTCGATGGCGCGGCGCAACAGACCGAGCTCGCGCTCACGAAAGAGGACGCGCTTGGCGTGGTCGGAGAGCATGGAGTTTTCGAGGATGTGCGCAAGTAGGTCGTCAGTGCGTGAAGCGGATGGCGACGGACTCGGTGCTTCCGGTGTTTTAGCGTGCAAGGCAATAGGCAGGGAGCTACCGACAACGAGCAGGCCGAGCAGTCCAGCGCCGATGAGCGACGAACCGTCATCCATCACCGCCCCGGCGGCGATAGTTCCAGCACCGGTGATCGCCAACACGCCGTACAGCGCCGCCAGCCACGACTTCAAGACGATGCCGGCGATGAGCGCGATCGCCGCCGATCCACCCGCCACCAGAGTTGCGATCCCCCACTCTTGCGTAAGGTTCATCGCCCCAGCGACGATAGCCGAGGCGCACCACAGCCCGAGTGCCCCGAGGATGATGAACGTTTGCGTCGTCGCAGGTCGTGTGGTTTGCTGATTCATCTGCCTTGGCGATCAACTACCCGGCTTTAGCTTCCGGGGGTGGGTTTGCCGCAATCGAAGGTAATAGGGACTAAACAGAGGAACTTGAACGGAGCATTCCCGTTATTTACAAACTGGTGGATCACATTGGGTTGAACGAAAACAGCATCACCGGACTTGAGATCATGGAACTCGCCGTCGTGTTCGAGGCGGGCCGTACCTTCGACGACATAGACCTCGTGCTCATAGTCGTGGCTGTGGCGAGGTGAATGGCCGCCGGGCTCGACCGTGAAGTGACGCATGGCAAAGTTCGGCGCGTCATCAGCTCGACCGACCATCATCCGCATGGTGATGCCCTCAGCCCCCTCCATCTGCATGGGAGCGCCCTCCATCTCCTGGGCTCGTCGGATCAGCATCGTCGCCTCCTTCGCAAGAATCACCGGTTACTCTATCGGCCTATGTCGCTGCGCGGCAGTTTTCAATAGCACCGAAAGGTCATACAAGTGAAAAGGCCGGAGATTGCAACGTTCGTTCTGTCGGACTTCCAGACCAACTGCTTCGTGGTGAGCACGCCTGGGGATACGGACTGCTGGATTGTAGATTGCGGTTTTGAGCCGGAGGCGATGCTGGATTACCTGGCCGAAAAGGGACTCAATCCGATCGCGCTCTTGCTGACGCATGCTCATTCGGACCATATTGCGGGGGTTGATGCGGCGCTGAGCCGGTTCGGGGCGATGCCAATCTACATCCACGAAGCTGAGGCCGGGTTTTGTAGCGACCCGATGTTGAATCTCTCATCCTTTATGGGGATGGAGGTGCGCGTGACCGAGCCGGACCACCAAGTCGGTGATGGCGACACATTATCGCTCAATGGGACGGACTGGCGCGTGGTTCACGCTCCGGGGCATAGCCCAGGCGGCGTGTTGTTCGTCCATGACGAGTCGAACCAGGCGATCGTGGGCGACACGTTATTTGCTGGAGGTATCGGGCGTTTTGATTTTCCTACGTCCAACGTAAAGGACCTGCGTCGGACGATCAGCGAGGTGCTCATGTCGCTGCCGGACGAAATGACGATTCATCCCGGGCATGGGCCGAGCACGACGATCGGTGACGAACGCCGGACGAATCCGTACGTCGTGCACGGATTCTAACGCGGCGGGTGGAACACAAATCAGTCGGCCGACCGCCCCAAACCACACAACTGCGATCTCTTGGTGCATCCTGTTGATTGACGCACTCAGCCCAGCGGGCAACCTGCCGATATTTCCGTTCGCCGGGAAGGGGTTTATTCCGATGCAGTGTCCACAGTGTAGGTCAGCGCTCGAGCCGTTGGAGTACGAAGGTTCGCCGGTTCATGGTTGCGACACGTGTGGCGGCGAGTTCATCGGCGCCGAAGACCTGGGATGCATCGTGCGCCTTCGACAGGAGCAATTCAGCGCCGAGCTGCAAGCTTCACTGGCCGAACGTCAACCGAGCTTCAGCGTGCCGGAATCGGAAACGACCCGATCGTTGAGCTGCCCCGATTGCGGCGAGTCGATGCGGGTGGTGAACTACGGCGGTGATAGCGGCGTCTTCGTCGATCGATGCGAGCGATGCGACGGTATATGGCTCGATCAACAGGAACTGGAAAAGATCCAACTCCTGATGGAGCAATGGGCTGACGAAGCGCCCCAACAATTGCGTGCGCTTTCCACCGAGCTCGAATCTGCTCGGCAAGCGGCGGCTGCACAGACCAACAGCGCGTTCTCCGGTTCACGGTTTGCGTTCGTCAACGCCGTGATCAACCGCTTGCTCGACGCAGCGTAAATCACAATCGATCCTGAGTCTGAACGTCACGTTTTCGCATGCGCCCAGCGGCACGCTGTGATACAGTATTGGCATGATGCGATGGGCGACAGGACGTGCAACGCAGGTGCTGGCAGCGATTCTGCTAATAGCCTGCCTCGGCAAACCAACCCTTCATGCGCAGGATGATGTTGTACCGGATACGACTCGACCTGACTCGATCCATACGAACGAACCGACTGAGGCGATCCGCGTGATGTCGTTCAACATCCGTTATGGCACGGCCAAAGACGGCGAAAACGCATGGCCGCATCGTCGCGAGTTGGTGTTTGATGTGATCCGCAAACATCGACCGGACCTCGTTGGGATGCAGGAGGTTCTCAACGGCCAGCGCGCGGAACTGTTGCGAGCGCTACCGGAGTACGAATCGCTTGGCACGGGTCGGTTCGACGGAATGTTGCGCGGAGAGATCTCCCCCATCGTCTATCGCAAGGACCGTTTTGAAGTACTCGAACACGGCCAATTCTGGCTCTCGGATACGCCCGAGGTTCCGGGCTCGAAATCGTGGGGGAATTCGATCACGCGCATTTGCACGTGGGCGAGAATGCGCGATTCTAGGACCGGCCAGTCGTGTTACTTTTACAACACGCCTTTGGGTCATCCATCGCCCCCCTCAC
>CBDUST010000184.1:0-9072 GCA_965369945.1 uncultured bacterium
TGGAAGTGTGGACGCACAAAATCAAAGGTCTGACCGAAAGCGACTTCATCTTCGCTGCCAAAGTTGATGCCGCGGTTGCGGAGTTCCAAGGAGCAGAAAGGTAAGTCCGACCCCGCATTGGCCTACATCAGATGTGAGCCTGTTTGGAGATCGCATCAGTGGGGCACCAACTTCTTCCAGGCACTCGGGTTCGTCTCATCCAGCAAATCCCGCAGACCGACCGGGTGTGGACCACCGTGCTCGAAGGTACAGTTGTGTCGTTCAGGCAGGTCCAGACTGGCGCCTGGTTCGCCCATGCCAAGGGCCACAAATTGTGGCTCGACCGACTCGAGGTACGCACCGATGACGGTGAGATCATCGATTGCATTCTCGACGCCTACACCCATATCGAGGTTGTCGAGCCTGCCGACGACGAAACTTCGTGACCATGGTCGTCCGGAATCGATCTTCCGCCTGAGGGGAGCGGCTACCGTCCATCGCCGTCTGTCTTGACGACGAACGTTCAATCCAGGAGGACACGGTCGGCTGCCGGCGAATGCGGGAGATCCCTCCGCCCATACCACGAACATTGTTGTTCGCCACCGGCACACCGTCCCGCCTCAATCACGCCTTACATGACGGTACTAACGGACGCAAGGATTATGCACTGCTCTTCCGAGAGCGCTTGGCAAAGTACTGCTGGTGGTACTCCTCGGCCTTATAGACGGTAGACGCGGGTGTAATCTCGGTCACGATCGGTTTGGCAAGCTTGCCGGAATCTTCCAGGTCCTGCTTTGACTTTCGGGCGGTGGCCTCCTGCTGGGCCGTGTGGAAGAAGATCGCCGAGCGATATTGCTCGCTGACGTCGTTTCCTTGGCGGTTGAGCTCGGTGGGATCGTGGAGGGACCAGAAGAGAGTCAGCAACTGTTCGTATGAAACGCGCGCTGGGTCGTACTCGACTTGCACCACCTCCGCGTGCCCGGTGCGGCCGGAGCAGACGTCCTTGTACTTGGGATTCTCAACCGTTCCACCCGAATAGCCCGCGGTGGTGGCGGTCACCCCCTCGACCGGGCGAAACGCCTCTTCGATCCCCCAGAAGCATCCAGCGGCAAAGGTTGCTGTCGCCATGACGAACTCCGATAGTTTCCCTCACGGATCTGAGTAACGCCGGCTATCCAATCAGACGCTACACCGGACTCAATTCTGAACTCGGTATCGGTCCAACGCACCACTTCGCGTTTGACGGTCAAAGTATTATTGCGTGTCCGCGGTAAAGAGCCTGAAGCTTGTCTTGGCAGCCGGCCTTTCTGGCCGATCCGGTCGAGACCCTCCCGGAATTCGAGCAGCATCGCCTCGATCGCCGCCTGAATCGTAGCGAGCGTCGCTGTGCCAATTCCTGATGTTGCCAACTGCGGCCGCTCCGGTTCGTGACCGGCAACTTTGATTATCCAAGCCGATGCCCAATGCCTCCCAGGGGCAGCTCATGACCGTTGCGTAGCGACGAACCACGACACGTGGGATCAGCTCAGGCCCGCAAGGATGTACCCTTGACTACTCTGTATACGATGCTACAATTTCCTAACGGATTACTGGTCCGAAGATGTTGAGCCGCTTGTGATGACCCGTGCCAAGAACATTGCTGATGTCCGCTTTGCCAAGGTCCGCGCGGACCACTCCAAGGAGACCGCGGAGGATTACGTCGAAGGGATTTCCGACATCATTCACCGCCAAGGCGCCTGCCGGGTCAAGGACATGGCCAAGCAGATGGGCGTGTCCCATGTCACCGTTGTTCGCACCATTGCGCGTCTGACCAAGGAAGGGCTGGCGATCTCGGAGCCGTACCGGCCGATTCGTTTGACGGCCAAGGGTGAGCGACTCGCGGCTCGGAGCCGCCGCCGTCACGAGATCGTCCTCTCGTTCCTTCTGGCGCTGGGTGTTGGGCCGATCGATGCGGCTCGCGATGCCGAGGGGATAGAGCACCACGTCAGTCCAGACACACTGAAGCGAATGAAGGCGTTCGCCACGAAGCACAGCCGAAAATGACGCACGAAACATTGAACCATCCAGGCAGGAATACTGATCCAAGAGGTAGTCTCGTGGAAACAAGTGGCATCACCAACAAGACCAATCAATCAGGCGGCAGCGCCGACGAAGACAAGCGCGCGTCAGTACAACGTTTGACTCGCAGGGCATTCCTGGGTACGGGCGCGGTCGCCGGGACGGGCGTAGCGTTGACTGCGCCGCTCCTTGGAAATACACCATCGGACAGACGCACCGTAATCCTCGCAAGTCACAACGGCCCGCACGATGCGCATTCGGCCGACGCTCACAGGATGGGGACCGTGGGGACGATCGGCGAGGATCGGCAACCGGTCCGCCCGATGCACTTTCTCGGTGCATTCAACGAAACCGAGTTCCCCGAGCTGTTGCCGAGCGACTTCCATCGCGAGTCGAAGCTACCGAACGGCGGGACGCTGCACGAATACCTCTTCATCGCCTCCGACAAAGAAATCGAGATCGCTCCGGGTGTTTACTTTCCTGCCTGGACATACAACGGCCAGGTTCCCGGCCCGACGTTGCGGGCGACCCGAGGTGATCGCATTCGCATCTGGTTCATCAACGAGGGCTCCCACCCGCACACGATTCACTTCCACGGTTGGCATCCGTTCGAGCAGGACGGATCGATGTTGCACCAGTTCGTGTATCCGTCCACGGGCGAAACGATGGAGCACTCCTTTGGGCCGGGCGCTGATCCGACACCGTGGCTGGAAATGGATCCGATCAAGAGGCGGCGGCGCGGTTTGGAGATCTACGAATTCGAGGCCGATCCGGTCGGCCTGCACTTGTACCACTGCCATTCATTGCCACTGAAGCGCCACATCCACAAGGGTCTGTACGGCACGTTCATCGTCGACCCACCGGGAGGTCGCCCCAAAATCGATCCTCACACGAACCAGGCGTTGCCGCCGGATCATCCCCTCCACGAGATCGTGATGGTGATGAACGGATTCGACACAAACTTCGACGGCGACAACGAGGTGTACGCGATCAACTCGGTGGCGTTCCACTTCCAGGTGAACCCGATCCCGGTGCGGATCGGTGATCTGGTGCGCGTGTACCTGGTTAACATCACCGAGTTCGACCCGATCAACTCGTTCCATCTGCATGCGGGATTCTTCCGCGTCTATCGGACCGGGACGAACCTGAGGTCGGACGAATACAGCGACATGGCGATGTTCTGTCAGGGTGAGCGCGCGATCCTGGAGATGCGTTTCCGCGAAGGCTGGCCGGGCAAGTACATGTTCCACGCCCACCAAAGCGAGTTCGCCGAGTTGGGTTGGATGGCGCTGTTCGATGCGCAGGAAGGGGAGGTGACGGCGTGACTGATCAAGATCAAACGAGACGGCGCGGTCCCAAGTTCGTCGTTGCAGTACCGCCGCTGGTAGTGCAGGTCGTGGCAGCGGCGCTGGTATTTGGCGCTGGCCGCTGCGCCGTAGCGCAACAGAGTGAGGCGGACAAGAGCGGCTATAACCTGTTCAACCCGACGCCGCGGCATCTGATGCGAGATCTCAGCGCCGATCGGCCGGATGTCACGGAAAGCCCGATCACCGTTGACGCCGGCCATGTGCAGCTGGAGTTGAGCTTCCTGGACTATCGTCGCGACGATCGCAACAGCGACAATACTGAATTCGAAGCGTGGACAGTCGGGGCGACGAACATCAAATTTGGCCTGCTGCACAACGTCGATCTTCAATTTGTGTTCGATGCCTACACGGATGAGGACACTTTCGACGAAGCCGCGGGCACCACGAGCAGCGCCCAAGGGTTCAACGACATCCAGTTCCGTCTGAAAATCAACCTGTGGGGCAACGACGGTGGCGAAACCGCCTTCGCCGTGATGCCGTTCATCCAGTTGCCGGTCGGGTCGGACGAGCTGACCAGCGATCATGTCGAAGGCGGGCTGATCTTCCCGTTCGGGATGGAGCTAGGCGATGGGTGGGGACTGGGGCTGATGGCGGAAATCGATTGGGTGTATGACCAAGACGATGGCAATTACGACACCGACTTTGTTCACACCGCGGTGCTCGGCCACGAGATCATCGGGCCGCTAGGCGGATACGTCGAGTACGTCGGCATCATCAGCGGCGACGGCGACAGTGACTACCAGTCGTTGATCGGCACCGGCCTGACGTACGCGCTAAGCGACGACTTGGTGCTGGACGTCGGGGCGAACTTCGGCCTGACGAAGTCGGCGGAGGATGTGAACGTGTTCGCGGGTGTGACGGTGCGGTTCTGAGCGGGCGTGACGATGACCAAGCGCCTGGAGCGATTAGGAGCGCGACGATGAACGGATCAGACCAGCAACGGCAAGCATCCCGGCGTGTGCCGGCGTTCGTTCTTGCGCTGCTGCCGCTGGTGCTGCTGGGTTTGTTGGTCGCCGTGTTTGTCACGAGTGATCCGACTGCTGTCCTGAAGGCGTCGTTCCCGCCGATTGAGGAGCTGGCTTTCCAGCGGGTCACGCTCGAACCCGGCCTGATCACACTCAAGGTGAGCAACGACGGGCCTGATCCGCTGACCATCGCTCAGGTCATGGTGGACGACGCGTATTGGAACTTCACCATCGAGCCGGATAACACGATCGAGCGCCTGGGCAACGCCACCGTGAAGATCCCGTATGGTTGGGTGCAAGACGATACGCACGTGGTGAAGTTCATCACCTCCACTGGAGTGACGTTCGAGCACGAAATTGCAGTGGCAGTTGAGTCGCCCAGACCGACGGCTGCGCTGTTTGGATTGTTTGCGCTTCTGGGGATCTACGTTGGGGTGCTTCCCGTGGCGATGGGAATGATGTGGCTGCCTGCGTTACGCAGGACGCGGCAGAAGTGGATCAACGTACTCCTGTTCCTGACCATCGGATTGCTGGTGTTCCTCGGGTTTGATGCACTGGAGGAGGCGCTGGAAGTCGTCGAGGGCTTCCCGGGGGTGTACCAGGGGATGGGATTGCTCGTAATCGGTGGGATCGGAAGTTTTGCGTTGCTGACCGCGCTGAACAACGAACTTGCGGCGCGACAGGGGGATTCCGCGGACAGATCGGCAACGCTGTCTTACATGATCGCCAGCGGCATCGGGCTCCACAACTTGGCGGAAGGGCTGGCGATCGGAGCGGCCTATGCCCTGGGCGAGATCACATTGGGCTCGATGCTGGTGCTTGGCTTCATGTTGCACAACATCACCGAAGGACTCGCGGTCGTGGCCCCGCTCGCCAAGTCCGGGGCAGCGCTGCGCCGCTTAGTTTGCCTGGGCGCGATTGCCGGCGGGCCGACCATCATCGGCGCCTGGATCGGCGGTTTCACCTACTCGCCGCTGTGGTCACTCTTGTTTCTGGCAATTGGGGCTGGGGCGATCTTCCAAGTGGCCTGGCAGATCATGGCGCAGATGGCGCAACAGCGCGAGCCGCGCTCGGCGCTGCTGGACTTCGCCAACCTCGGCGGGCTGATGGCTGGTTTCCAGATCATGTACACGACCGGATTGCTGGTGGCGGTATGAGACGTACAGATTCCAGAAAGGATTGGACCGTGAAGCGGATTGGATTACTCAGCGCGTTGATGATCGTTGTCGTCAGCGCGACCGGCGCGGTGCTCGCCTCCATGGCGCAAAGCGCGGTGAGTCGTGAGATCACAATGGTTGCCAAGAACATGGTCTTCAGCGTCCAGTCGTCCGAATCGTTCGGCGAGGCAAACCCGACCATCACCGTTACGCGCGGCCAGAAGATCACGATCGTCTTGCGCAACGACGACGCGGGCATGCTCCACGACCTGCTCATCGAGGGGTTGGACGTCCGCCTGGAATCAGTATCCTGCGGCGAGACGACGCGATTGACGTTCACCGTGCCTCGCGAGCCGGGCGAGTACGTCTACCTGTGCAGCTTCCATCCCAGAAGGATGCGCGGCGTATTCATCGTCGAATGAACGAGGCATCTCGCGCGCGGTCATTTGTAACATCGGCTCATCCGGGAACGCAGGCGCGGCGGCCCCTAAGATGTGAACCGACAAGGACCGCTCCATGATCATGCTCAAACAGCCTACGCCGGAAGCCGAAGCTCCCGAAAAGGAACCGCTCTATCACCCGGGCCAGATCGTCCGGCACCGGCGATACGGATACCGCGGCGTGGTGGTGGACTTCGACCTGACGTGCAAGGCCGAGGAGGCGTGGTATCAATCCAACCAGACTCGACCGGATCGAAACCAGCCGTGGTATCACGTGCTCGTGGACGGTTCGGACATTACAACCTACGCGGCGCAGACGAGTCTGGAAGCCGATGAACGCCCCGCCCCGATCACCCATCCCTACCT
Source organism: uncultured bacterium (assembly GCA_965369945.1). Classification (GTDB taxonomy): domain Bacteria; phylum Planctomycetota; class Phycisphaerae; order Phycisphaerales; family SM1A02; genus JADFNO01. The sequence goes on from CBDUST010000184.1 coordinate 6,333, forward strand.
TGAGCACTTCTTTGCAGACTTCATCGGGGGTCGATACGTGCGCAACGACCGTCCCTGGCCGAGCTGGGATGAAACCGGTGAGTGAGCGCGAGCGAGCCGGCCGGAGATGGATTACCTCAACCCTCGCCGGCGCTGCGGGCTGCTCATCGGCTTCGCTCGATTGCTCGCCAACTGAATCTCGTCGCTCGTGATCGCATTGCCTTCATTGACATGGAATCCTGAGCCAACATGGAACCCTGGGAATGCGCGATCGCCTATCACAACCAGACAAAGCACCACTTCCGTGGCTACGCACGGTCGCTCGGCTACCTTGATTGGGCAACGCAACCGGATCCTTTTCGCCGATTTGGCGGGGCGCCGTTTCTTCCGCTCCCGCGCACCGATGAAGACAGCTCGCCGCCATACTCCGACATCTACGCTCTTGATCGCGTCGCGCCTAGACCAGTCTGTCTGGCGCCGATCTCGGAGTTCTTCTACCTTTCGCTCGCCATCTCGGCATGGAAAGAGTACGAGGGATCGAGGTGGGCGCTGCGGTGCAATCCGTCGAGCGGCAACCTGCATCCGACTGAGGGCTATCTGGTTATTGGTCCCGTCGACGGACTAAGCGACACGCCGAGCATCTACCACTATGCCCCGAAGGAACACGCGCTTGAGCTGAGAACGTCTTTCTCGATCGAGCTCTGGAGACAGCTCGTCAAAGGGCTCCCACCTCGATCTTTTTTCGTGGGGTTGTCCTCCATAACCTGGCGTGAGGCTTGGAAATACGGCGAACGAGCCTACCGTTACTGCCAGCAGGACATGGGCCACGCACTCGCCGCCTGCAGCATCTCGGGAGCCACGCTTGGCTGGCGGGTTCACCTGATCAATCAGATGAGCGACGTCGACGTAGCCAGGCTACTCGGACTGGATCGCCGCGAACAGTTTCGTGAACGGGAGATGGAAGACCCGGAAGCGTTGCTCGCAGTCATCCCATCCTTGAGCGACCGGCCGCCGACCCTCACGCTGTCAGCCGCAGTGATCGAGCAAGTCGCAGCCGGCGAATGGCAAGGTCAGGCAAATCGGCTCAGCAGTTCTCACGTGCACTGGGAGCTCATCGACGCCGTGGTGAAATCGTGTGTGAAGCCGGCTACCGGAATCGATGGCCTCGGTTCATATCCGGTTCGGGGGGGGATTAGGTCAGTGGCACCCACGACCACCGCAACCGCGCGTCAGATCATTCGTCAACGTCGGAGTGCCGTCGCCCTCAATGGCAGAACGGCAATCTCCAGGGATCAGTTCTACGCCATCCTCAGCAGGCTCATGCCCTGTTCAAACAACGTGCCCTGGAATACCATCGGTCCACCGGCAAAGGTACACTTGGGACTCTTCGTTCATCGCGTGACCGGCCTCGAACCAGGGCTCTATGGCCTGGTCCGCTCGCCCGAGCAGGAAGAACCTTTGCGCAACGCGATGAAACTCGGGTTCGCATGGCAAAGACCACCCGGCTGTCCTACATCGTTGCCTCTGTATCTGCTTGCAACCGGGGACTGCGCAACGCTCGCCGCGCGTGTAAGTTGCCTCCAAGACATCGCCGGTGACGGTGCGTTCAGCCTTGGCATGATCGCGGAGTTTATCAAGCCGTTAGAGCGGTACGGCGCGTGGTTTTATCGTCGGTTGTTCTGGGAAGCCGGTACCATTGGGCAGGTGCTCTACCTGGAAGCCGAAGCAGCGGGTATTCGGAGCACGGGTATTGGTTGCTATTTCGACGATCCGGTGCACGACGTGTTCGGCTTGCGCGGCCCGCAGTATCAATCAATGTACCATTTCACGATGGGCGGTCCGGTGGAGGACTCACGCTTGACCACGTTGCCCGCCTATGGTGCTGATCGCGCGCAACGCGGCATTGATCCCCCATATACGTGACAGGAAAGACCTGATCCACGATGACAACACATCCGTGCTGGGTGGTGCGCATGGGACGCACCGGTCGGTCGACGTTCCTTGCAGCGAGAGCACCGACCCCGGCGATCCGACTGACTTCAACGGCAACATCGGCGTGTCCGATCTCCTCTCCCTGCCCACCAACTGGGGGCGTGTCCGTAGTACCGTTGCCAACTCGTAGTTTCTAAGACAGGCGAGAACGCCTTTGAGCGCAACCTTGCGGCTACGTGGTGAACAACTTCTCAGGATCGGCGAACGCCTTGAATTCGATCGCGTTGCCGCTGGGGTCTCGCAGCAGCATGCTCGCCTGCTCGTTGATGCGTCCTTCGTACCGTCGATGCGGAGGGATCACGAATCCGACACCTGCACTTGAGAGTCGCTCAGCAAGTTCCGTCCAGGCCTCCATCGACAACACGGCGCCGAAGTGGGGCAACGGTATCGCGTGGCCGTCGATCATGTTCTCGCCCACCTTGACCATGCATTGCCGATCGTTCTCGCCGGTGCTGATGGTATGCGCGACGAGCTGATGCCCGAAGAAATCGAAGTCCACCCAATCCTCGCCGCAGCGTCCCTCCCGGCAACCCAGTAGATTAGTGTAGAAGCGCCGGGCTGCGATGAGATCATGGACCGGGATCGCCAAATGGAATGGTGTCGTCATCGACCATGGTATGGCCGCCGACGACTGCCTGCAAACCTTCGACGGCAACGTCGGCGCATCCGACCTGCTCGCCCTCCTCGCCAACTGGGGGCCGTGTCAGTAGAAGAGAATGCCGTTCAGATAAGCCGTAAGTCCTTTTGCCAAGTGCGGTTACGCGCGCTT
>CBDUST010000185.1:0-9071 GCA_965369945.1 uncultured bacterium
GAAGTAAGGATCGACGAGGCTGGTTGGCCGTGGACATGTCTAAGAGGCGCAGTCTGGCGGGACACAGGACCTCTCCAGCTAGTAAAATACGAAAACGCTTGGATTGCGCCCAGCGCGATCGGGCCAGTCCCCTTTTCCAGAGGAGACGATTATGGCATACTACCCTTGGGTCCGATCTGGAGTGGATTCGGGTTAAACACCATCCTCTTTGCGGCAGCGATCTGGGTTCTCTCACGGCGGTATGTTCTTGGATGGGCACTTCCACGTGAACGGAATCAATACATTGCATTCGGTGATGTCAAATGGCTTGGCAGACGCGGTGCCACATCATTGGTTGTCGGGCTACTTCTGACAATGGCGATGGTCTTTGTCTACTGCCTAGTTCCCCATCGATGCCTTCAAGGTAGGTCTAGCTTGGTCGGCGCAACACATCTCGGAGACAATGTCATCTGGGAGATACACCACCGTGACGGCACGGGCGTAACGTTGACCCAGTCTTACGTCTATGACCACGAGGAACTTTTTGGCGAAGAAATGCCTCAGGCAGGCATCTTGGCCCGCTCTGCCGAATCAGTGACGCCAATATGGGGCCAACGGGCGCTGCGTCGGGTAAGGGGAGACGACTCCAGCAACTGGATCGTCCTCGGGTATGGCTGGCCAGTCACCGCACTTTGGTCTGCGTCACGATTTACCGGCAGGGTAAGTTTCGACCTCAGCGGAGTCGTCCAGCATGACAAGCGATTCGGCGGCTTGCTTCTGAGACCCGTAACCGGTCGAAACGCCCCAATCGCCATACCACTGCGCCCAAACTGGCCGGGCATCGTCATAGATGTCACTGTCAATTCGAGCATAGTTTTCCTGCTTCTCATGTGCTTCGCTCTTGCCCGCCGCCACCTCCGCCCGCGGCGCGGCCACTGCATCAAGTGCGGCTACGACCTGCGCGGCGCTTCCGGGGGCGGGGGCTGCTGTCCGGAATGCGGGGCTGCGTCTGGGGGCAGTTGAACCCAATCTTTGCTCTGGGGCCTTGAGCCCCGTTATCGCTTCATCCGCCGGCCGTCTCGGATCGGTCGGGGTCTGGCAGCACACGAGGGGGCTTATCGGCCTCAAGGAAGCCAAAACGGCCCTATCATCCGAATATCGCCCCTTTATTACGGCCGGTTGGCAAACTGGGGAAGCAATGGCGGCCGCCGCCATTCGCGTAGAAAACGTCTGGATTTCGGTAATTCATGGATTCCAACCGGGGCCATCATCGTGTATACTTCGTTGACTGCCTGTAGCAGCTTGGGCGCTGGTATAGATGCAGCGCTGCTCGTACGGCAAGCAGCGAGAGAGAGAAGTCTAAACGCCGTTTGAGAGAGACGTAGGCATAGCCTCATAATAAACAGAGGAGAGATGAAATGAAGAGAGCGAATGTGTGCTGCGCGCTGATTGCACTGGGCATGCTCACCGTGCCGGCAATGGCGGGCATCAAAGGCTACGTTTTCGAAGACAGTTCGTATCTATCCGGTTTTGATAGTCCGTTCGAGCTGTTCGGTCCGGACAGCGATTTCCTACTGGAGGACTTCGAGGACGGCATGCTCAACTCGCTGGGACTCCTAGGTTTCGGCGGCGAGATCAGGTTCCCGAGCAACTTCACCGACTCAGTCGACGCCGATGATGGTTCGATCGATGGATTCGGTCTTGAGGGGCATAACTACTGGGCCTTTCCAGGCCTTGAAGGACCCATTGCCCGCTTCGAATTCGATGCCAAGGCGCTCGGCGGACTGCCGAGGCAAGTCGGGCTTGTCTGGACTGATGGCAACTTTGATGCGATCACCTTCTTTGAAGCGTTTGACAACAACGGCCAGTCGCTTGGAATCTTGGAGCTTGTCCTCGGCGATAACGGGCACCAGGGCGGCACGGACGAAGATCGATTCATTGGTGCCGTGAACGCCGCTGGCATTTCAGCCATCGAGATCCGCGCCACACTCGGCCGAATCGAACTCGACCACGTGCAGTACGGTGACATCATTCCCGCACCAGGTGTGTTGGCACTGCTCGGTTTGTCCGGCCTGATTGGTCGACGATCGCGACGACGCCGCTTGAGTTGAGCTGACTGGCGAACGACCCGGCAAGGAGCCGGAGAACGGCCTATCCAGATCCGTTTTCCGCAGCGCAGGATCCGCGCCGGTTTACTATGACGACCAAGCCCTCGGGTTTATCCCGTGGGCTTTTTTCATCGCTTGATCAAACGGTCGACCTATGTGATCTACAAACCCGGGGCGAATCCCCGGCGCATCGTGTTCTCGCAGATGGATCGCGGCTCCACGAAGTGCAGCAGATAGTCCGGTCCTCCAGCCTTCGTGCCGACGCCTGACAGTCCAAATCCGCCAAACGGTTGTCGCCCCACCAGTGCGCCCGTACAACCACGGTTGATATACAAATTCCCAACTCGATACTCCGCTCGGGCCTTCTCGATGTTGCCGGGCTTGCGCGAGAATACGCCGCCGGTCAGTTTGTACCCCGTCGCGTTGGCCAGTTCCAGTGCTTCATCGAACGACCGCACCTTCATCACCGACAACACCGGGCCGAAGATTTCTTCATTAGCGATTCGCGCCGTGGTGGGTACTTCAGCGAAGATATGCGGTCCGATGTAATGACGCCCCGGCGCACGCTTGGATTCCTCCGGTAACTTACAGGCCAACGCTAATCGCGATTCGCCCTTGCCGATCTCGATGTATTCGTTGATCGAATCAAACGCGTTCTTGTCGATGATCGGACCAAAGTCAACTGCTGGATCGAGCGTGTTGCCGATTTTCAGCGCCAACGTGGAGCCGCAGAGTCGTTCTAAGAACGTGTCGTAGGCGGATTCAAGCACGATGGCGCGCGAGCACGCCGAGCATTTTTGTCCTTGATATCCGAAGGCGGACTGGCGCACGCCGAGCACCGCTTCGTCAAGGTCAGCCGACGCGTCGACGATGATGGCGTTCTTCCCGCCCATCTCGCTGATCACCTTCTTCACGTGCATTTGGCCGGAAGGAACCTGACCGGCTGCACCGATGATATCCAGCCCTACCTCCATCGATCCGGTGAATGCGATCAACGCAACCCGTTGATCGCGAACCATTTTCGCGCCGACCGTCCGCCCGGGACCGGCCATGAAGTGAACCACATCCTTCGGACAACCCGCCTCTATAAGAATGTCGAAGAATCGCTTGCCGATACCCAGCGCTGGACCTGCCGGTTTGATCAGCGTCGGATTGCCGGTGACCAGCGCGGCGGTCGTCATGCCGCAAAGGATCGCCAACGGAAAGTTCCACGGACTGATGACCACCGCCACTCCGCGCGGCTGATAGATGACTTGATCCAGTTCGCCGACAAACGAACCAAGGCGTTGATGCTCGAAGAGTGACACCGCTTGCCGCGCGTAGTACTCGCAGAAGTCGATCGCCTCACAGACATCACCATCAGCCTCACGCCAGACTTTCCCCGCCTCGCGGATCATGACTCCGCATAGCTCATCTCGGCGTTTGCGCATCAGCGCTGCGGCGTTGACCAACACCTTGGAGCGCTCGCGAATCGGTAGCGATCGCCAGCGGGGTAATGCAGCTGAAGCGGCTGCTAAAGCTCGCTCAGCATCGTCCTCCGTCGCGTCTGCTTTCACATCTGGCACTTCAATCGGCCCAATCGCACGGGCAAACGAAGCGCGGACCTCCGCTTGCGAAAAATCGCGAGCAGGCTCGTTGGCAAACGCGCGCCCGTCGCCCACGCCCTCAATCGCCTGTGTCAACTGATGTCGCTGCGGCGCCTGTTCAATGCGCTGCACACCCGGGTCGGGCGTTTGGTGATGCTGTGGCGGCGCAGCTAACAACTCATCGTTCGAAGCATCTTCGTGGAAGCCGGCCCGAAGCCACGATTCGTTCGATGTGTTCTCCAACAGACGGCGAACCAGATACGCCATCCCGGGAATCATCTCACCCACCGGGACATACTCACGTACTCGCAACCCCATATCAACCGCAGCAGCCTTGAGTTGATCGCCCATGCCGTGCAACATCTGAAATTCGACCGCGCTGTTAGGCAAACCCTGTTGCTCAAGCGAAGCCAAGGCGTAGGCGATGGATCGAGCGTTGTGCGAACCCAGCGCGAGCTTTACGCCGCCCTCATCTGCCGAACGCGGCATGGCATCAACGAACTGCTTGGTCATCCGCTCAAAGCAGGCGTCCGTATCACCTTTTCGGCTCCACACCGGCACCGGCCAACCTTGCTCCTCGGCGTGGATGGTCTCGTAATCCCAATACGCACCCTTCACCAGGCGCACCGTCACTTGTCGTCCAGTTCGTTGGGCCCAATCAATGACTCGCTTGGCATCGTCGTCGCCGCTGCGCAGATACGCTTGCAACGCCAGACCTGCGGGAAATTCGGTCTTCTCACAACACCGCATAAACAATTCGAGCGTCAAGTCCTTCAGCTCGTATTGTTCAATATCAAAGTTGATGAAGACGTTGTTGGCTGCAGCCGCTTCAAGGATCGGGCTAAGCGCTGCCGTTAGTTCCGCGATCGAACCGTCTATATCGATCGGGTCAGCTTCCGAATGAAGTGAGCTGATCTTGATCGAAACATTGGTGCGCGGAATCGGGCCGAGATGATCGCTTTGCAATCGCGCATCATCGGACCATGTATCGACTTCGCGCGGAAGATTGTTCACCAGATCAAGGTACTTGGCCTGATAGGCCTGGGCCTCGGCGCGACTGACACACGCTTCCCCCAGCAGGTCAACGGAAAAGCCGATGCCTTGGTTCCAGAGTTTCTTCAGTGTCGGCACCGCTGAGGCCGCGTCCGTTCCCGCGATGAACTTCTCAGCCATCGACGTCACTTGCGACGCGACCGTCTTGGAGAACGCCGACTTCATCAGCCCGCCGGCTTTTAGTCCAAGACCGAATCCCGGTGGCGGCGTCACGCCCGGCTGACTCAGATAGTCCGACAAATGCTCGTGAATGTCTTGCGGCGTCTTGAGCATCGGGAACGTATCGACGAAGCGGAATAGCTGGACCTTGAACGCCTCGTCCTTCATCGCCCAATCGATCAATTTGTCCGACCAGAACGCGGCGCTAAGAAGTCCCGACCGCTGTCGTCGGGAAGCGTCCAGCAGCTCGGTTCCGATCCGAAGAATCGAAGCTTCCAACGCAGGATCGCTCGCTTCAATAGCTGCTTGCGGCTTCGCAGCAATCTCAACCGATGGTGTTGCCTTTGATCGCGTGAATAGAGCCATAGCGTCCTTGTCGTAAAGCAAGTGGGGGAGCAAAACCTCGCCGCATCGTTCGCTCGTGGTCGAGGGTCGTCAAGTATACGGCAGCGCCCCCGGAAACGGGCAAGGGTAGTCCGCAGCTCAGGTACGGGCGATGTTCAGCCGACGAGTCAGCGCCTCGGCCAGGAGTTTCCCCGCATGTCCGCCGTGGCGAAAGAACAGCGACGGCTCGACCAACTCCAATTCACTCAGGCAAAGCTGTCCGCTGTTATCACGCAGAAAATCTACTCGCCCGTACAGTAAATCGCCCTCGACGAGACGCATGATTCGCCGAGCAAGATCAAGCTCCGCATCGCCAAACGCGAGCGGTTCATCAGACGCCCCGAAGTCATCCTGCACCCGGTAGTCGCCCGGCACGGGGATCTTGCGAACCGTATGGGTGATCTCGCCGTCGATAAAGATCGCCGAGAGTTCGCCTTCGGTTTCTACGCGCTCAAGATACGGCTGAATCATCACCCCTTCGTTAGGCAACAATCGATCAAGGTGCGCCTGGGCGGCGCTCAGGCCCTCTTCATCCGCATCAAACCTCAGCGTCTCTCGGGATGTCGATCCGATGAATGGTTTAATGAACGCGCGTTCCCAGCCGTGCGAGTTCACGATTTCTTTCACGTTAGCTTTTGTATCGGCGTCCAACCAAACCGTCGGCGCGATCGGTGCGCCTCGCTCAGCCAGATCGCGAAGATAGGTCTTGTGGCTATTCCATCGCACAATGGACAGGGGGTTGAACAAGCGTGTGACCTGATCGACCTGCTCCGCCCAGGCGATGAATGCTTCGTGCTTCTCCTGGTAGTCCCAGGTTGTCCGAATCAGGCAAGCATCGAACGCACGCCAATCAATGCTGGCATCGTCCCACACCGGATGGCTTATTCGCACGCCGCGCTCCCCGAACGCCTCGAACAGCGGCCGATCATCAACTTCCCAGTCCGGGAGCTTGGAACAAGTTGGTAGAGCGATGTGCATGGGGAGGTCAATACCTTGGTGCTTTGGCAGGTGCAGGGCAGCCTGGCTCACGCCGTTGGATGTGCGGATAGAATGTGTTGTGGATGATACCTTCGAACAGGTGGCCAAATAGTAGTCGAGAAGCCGAACATGAAGACAAAGAACCGCATCCGGACGTGGTTGATTGTCGGGGGTATTGTCTTGATCGCCGGCGCTTTGTTGCTCGTCGGTGGTCCCAAACTCGCAGAATCTATCCGCTCATTCAGGGAAGCGCAACGATTGGCGATTGTGCCCTTTGAAGTCGCGGAGTCCAATCAAGTTGCCGACGGCTCGTACGTTGCGCGCCTTTACGATACTGATGCAAGGCGCCAGAGCAGGGCCTTCTCAGCGTTATATTCATCAGCTGGGATCTTCACCACAGTCACTGCGGAAAAGGTCATAGAGTGGGTGTGTTCAGATGCGTTCCGACCTGAGGAGTATGCTGGACGATTCGGGGGAATGTGTCTGCACGCCTTTTACGAGATGGAACCCGCACTGATCGAGGAGCTTGTCACTCTGGCAGCAGATGCTTATGAGCACCGTCCCTTTGACGAGGAGTGCCGGATGAGACTTGCGAGAGGGCTCGCAGCGATCGACGACAGTTACGGAGCTGTGGCCTGGCAATACCGGGCACGACCAGATGAACTCGCCGCGAGGTTGGATGCAATATTTCGAGGTCGTCGAGGCACAAGCACACGCCAGGGCAGCGAGGTGGATGAGTAGAAAACGTTCCTCTCCCGCTCATCGCCTCAATCTCCCTTCGTGTCACCGATCACTAGAATAACTTGCAGTGCCGCACGATGATGATCCCAACCCGACGCAGCAGACCGAAGCGCCGTGGACGACGCGCCGTCTGCTCACCTGGATCACCTACTACGTGGGCTCCAAGGGCGTCGAGTCGCCGCGGCTGGTCGGTGAGATGCTGCTGGCCCATGTGATCGGTTGCGAGCGGATGCGGCTGTATATGGAGGTTGACCGCCCAGCCACAGCTTCGGAACTAATTTCGCTGCGGGAATTGGTCGCCCGGGCCGCCAAGCATGAGCCCGTTCAGTATCTCGTCGGCAACGCGTGGTTCTTCGGCCGGGAGTTTCGTATCGACCCCAGTGTGTTGATCCCACGTCCCTCCACCGAGACGCTCGTCGAGCAGGTGTTGCAATGGAGGAAAGCGACCCCTGATCGCGCCGATCCCGTCATCGCTGATATCGGCACGGGTAGTGGCTGCATTGCGATCACCCTTGCAACGCAGTTGCCGGACACTCATCTGATCGCGACGGACATCTCACCGCGTGCTCTGGCCTTGGCCGAACAGAACGCAGCTCAGCATGATGTCGCCGATCGCATCGAATTCGTTACTGGCAACGGACTAGAGCCACTTCGACAGCGCTCAGTTGCCGTCGATGTGATCTGCTCCAATCCGCCTTATATCAGTGATGCTGAGTGGGCAGACGTTGCACCCAACGTGCGCGACTACGAGCCGACGAACGCCCTTCGAGGTGGGACGGACGGGTTGGATGTCATCCGTGTACTGATCGCCGAGGCGGGGGCGTTGCTTAGGCCTGGTGGGCAACTGGTCGTGGAGATCGCCCATAGTCAGCGTGATGCTGTGATTGAGCTGATGCAACAGGCGGACCTGCTCACCGACCCACTGGTATTGAAAGATCACGAGGATTTCTGGAGGGTGCTGGTCGCCGAACGGCCGAGACAGTAGCACGATACAAGCGCACTCACCGCATCGGCCACGGACAATTCATTTACCGTTGAATTGACGAACCCAAGCACAAGATGGACAATCGCCAACGGTCCGGGGCTCCGGGGGACGGTCCCTGGTCTGCCACAGGGAACTAGACGGAGCAACGTTCGACGAAGGGAGCGGTTATGAATCCGTATAGGAAAGTGGACGTATCCGAGCAGCAACTTGAAGATCTTGTGCGACGTCACGTCGGAATGATCGAAGAAGGTCTGGCCTATGTTGACCATCAAAACCAAGCAGGTGGGGGCCGACTCGACGTGCTGATGGTGGATAGCGGGAAGTCTTTGGTGGTTGCTGAACTCAAGGTCGTTCAAGATGATGGAATGCTGATGCAGGGTTTGGACTACTGCGACTACGTATCCAACCACGTGGAAGCATTTGCCCGACTCTACAAGGACCACAACATTGACCCGACGCAGCAAGTCCGCCTGTTTCTCATAGCCCCTTCATTCAGCCAGACGCTCGTCAACAGATGCAAGTGGATCGACCTTCCGGTGTCTCTATTTATGTTCAACTGTCTCGCTTTTGATAGCGATCCCGACCTCGTGCCCATCTTCGCAGAGCAGCCGCTTCCCACCCAGCCCGTTATCGTCGAAATCAAAACTCTGGATGACCACCTCACGTACATTACCGACACAGCCGTACGCGCCCAGGTGTCCGCCCTGCTTGATGAGATCAAGAACTGGAACCCTGGGAGTATCTGTCTTGATCCAATCAAGGACGCCATCTCCATGAAGATCAATGGTCGCGTCTTTGCGTATTTCTATGCACGCCGGAAGCACTATCTTCTTGCGACCTACAATGATCAAGCGGAGTGGACGGACTTCTCAATCAAGGACGATGACGACCTCGCCAAGGCCAAGCCGATTATGAAAGCGGCAATGGATCAGAGAGCCAACTGACCTTCGAACAAACTGTTGCGGCGTTTGAGGATGCACTAGGCCCATACCTGAAGCGAAAACATTGATAAAGCAGTCCGGGCATCCAATGTTAAAACGATTTCGATTCTCTATCCGCCACATCATCCTTCGGTCGCGGATTCTTGCGACCGCAGAG
>CBDUST010000186.1:0-9065 GCA_965369945.1 uncultured bacterium
GCCTGAGGCGTGCCCCCCGCATCAATGCGGCGCGATCGGCGCGCGATCACGGCGACTCCTTCTGCGGCCCGTGTTGCGGCGCTCCTCTCGCCCGAGTGCCCATGACATCTCGCGTCCCTTCGAGTCCTGCGCAACCTCTTTTCTCCGCGCCGCTTTCGCGTGACGGAGTACGTGAACAGGAAGACCCTAGGCAGTACAACGCTCGTTGCCGGTAGCGCAATTAGGTTGGCACCGTGCGGCTAGCGCTTGGCGCGGACCTCTGCTGCTACCACGTCCGGGTTCTTGGTGCGGGCATTGCGGGTCGTTCGGAGAAGCTCGGCCTGTGAGAAGCCAGCCGTCCGGAATTCGCTGAGGAAGGCGCCGCCTTCCTTTGCCCCTGCGATTCAGGCGAACCAGTTCGCCTCGTCAGCCGTCGCTTCGGGGGCGAGCTGCGCTTTCAGAATGAGTTCGGCGGCCCACACCGAGCCGCTCGGTCGCATGACCCTCGCAAGTTCGTTGAAGATCGCGTCTCGTGCCGGGTTCAGGTTGAAGATGCCGTTCACAAGTGCCACATCAAAGGAGGCATCATCGAACGGAAGGCGCTCGGCGTCGGCATGGTTGAACTCGACGTTTCCTGCACCTGCCTCACGGGCCGCTTCCTTTGCGCGCGTCAGCATGACCTCGCTAAAGTCGACGCCGAACACTCTGCCGCGCTCACCGGCTCGCCTCCCGGCAATCAACGAGTCCAGACCGGCGCCGCATCCCAAGTCGAGAACTTCGGCTCCCGGTGGAATGTCAGCGAACACGGAGACACATGAGACACCGGCGAACGCGTCGTAGGCGACGCTCGGCAGCTCGCCCAAAAGATCGGGCGGGTAACCGATGCTTTCGGCGAAGCCGCGACCAACAGGGAACGCGTGCTTTTCGCTCGGTCGTTCTGCCGCGGCGGAATAGGCGTTGCGAACAGCGGTCCGTAGCCGGTGTGTCGCCTGCATGGAACATCTCCTTCGTGCGACGCGATTGGACGGGAACCAGTATACAAACGGGTCTCACAAATCAGACCTATTTATTCGAATATCCGCGTGATCTTTCCCTGATGTTTGTACCAATCTCTATGTTAGTCGAACGCAACTTTCGATGGGTTGGTGAAACGGCTGGAGCGGAGCGGAAGCCGGTTCACCAACCAGCGTCGCCTCGGATGCAGCGGGTTGATAACCAAACGACCGCCGCGATTCTGCGACGGTCGAGAAAGCTTCCCCGAGAGCAACCGGCACAGGCGTTCACGTCGCGTGCTAGCTTCCCACGACAGAATGCCCCTTACCGAACTGTCCATGTCGAGGATCGACTTCTTCATGGGGCGGTGTTGGCTTCCTACGGACACGGCCCCCAGTTGGCGAGGAGGGCGAGGAGGTCGATCGCCCTACCGTCGCCGTCGAGATCGAGGTGTGCCCGGCCGTCTTGTTCCAAAACTCGGCCGAACCTCATGCCGCTGCTTGATAGGTACGTTTGAGGATTCTGCCGGGTCGTTCGCCTCGTGCGACCGCGACTGATCCGCGTTCTGGAATCCTGTGCTTCTTATTCATTCGGCCAGACGTTCATGTAGCTCTCCGGTCACAGAGATTCAGGATGCAGTCGAGCCGCTCAACCCGCTCGTAGTCTTCCCACGACATAGTGCCCCTTACCGGACGCTGTAGTGCGCAAGGCATGGTCAAGCACCGACTGAATCCGCTTAGCGATGAGGAGCAAGGGGCACGAGGTAGAATCTGTTTGTGGAAGAACAGGCGCCCTCCGCGGTCACCAACCTGCTTTCCAACGACTCGATCGACAACACAGAACGCCTGCGCCAATTGCTCCCGCGGGTGTATGACGAGCTTCACCGCTACGAGGCGGCGCTTCAATCCGAGACGGAGGGGCGATGAATGAGGCGGTGACGGAACCGGGCAGCCTATCCTGTGTAAACATACCGTTCCCATGTCCGATGGATATGGCGGAGCGAGCTGGACCGGTATGATGATGCCGTGCCTAAATCGCACGAGGACAAGTCGAATTCATCGCCGGCGGCTTCTGTGACGCGTTTCCTTGGCGAGGTGGAGAAAGGGGAGCCGCATGCCGCGGATGAGCTGTTGGAGATTGTGTACGACGAACTGCGCAAGCTCGCGGCGGCACGCCTGGCCCGCGAAAAACCAGGGCAGACCATCCAGGCCACCGCCCTCGTTCACGAGGCGTACATGCGGCTGGTGGGTCATGATGCTGAACATGAAGGGGGCTGGGACAATCGCGGCCACTTCTTCGCTGCGGCGGCGGAAGCCATGCGGCGCATCCTGGTCGAGCAGGTGCGTCGCAAATCCGCGGCCAGGCATGGAGGTGGACACCGACCGGTGGAACTGAAAGAGTCGATCATCGCCTTCGATGATGATTCGACCGATCTCGAGGCGCTTAGTGAAGCGCTGGATCGTCTGCACAAGGAAGATCCGCGGAAGGCCACTCTCGTGAAACTGCGTTTCTTCACCGGAATGACGATTGTGCAGGCCGCGGAGGCGCTGGGCGTGTCGCACACGACCGCCGAACGTTGGTGGGCCTACAGCCGGGTGCGGCTCTTCCAGTGGATGCAATGAAGTCGCTTCCCTTTTTTCGACCATTTCACAGATTTCGAGTGGGCATGACCCGAGTTCGATCGCATTGAAGTCCGAGGGCGGACTTAATCGGAGATACGGACATGACTACCGATGCATCGGCGAATCTGGAGGCGCTTTTCCTCGAGGTGCTCAAGAAGCCCGAGGTTGAGCGATCGGAGTTTCTCGACATTGTCTGCCGTGATGATGACAAACTTCGGGCCGAGCTGGCCGACATGCTCGACGCGCACGAGCAGGCAGCTGATTTTCTCGAGCGACCCGCGGTCCGGACCGAGCAGACGCTGCTGGCGCATCCCATGGAAAGTCCGGGGACCGTGATCGACCGCTACAAGTTGTTGCAACTCATCGGGGAGGGCGGATTCGGGGCGGTCTACATGGCCGAGCAGCGCGAGCCGGTCAAGCGCCGAATTGCGCTGAAGATCATCAAGCTGGGAATGGACACCAAGCAGGTGATTGCGCGCTTTGAGGCGGAGCGCCAGGCACTGGCGATGATGGATCACCCCAACATCGCTCGGGTTCTGGATGCCGGGGCGACGGAGACCGGCCGACCATACTTTGTGATGGAACTCGTCAAGGGTGTGCCCATCAACGAATACTGCGATACTGAAAATCTTTCGACCAAAGAACGTCTCGATCTGTTTATCACAGTTTGCAACGCGGTGCAGCACGCACATCAAAAGGGAATTATCCATCGCGATCTCAAGCCATCAAACGTGATGGTCACGTTGCACGATGGCAAGCCGGTGCCCAAGGTCATCGACTTCGGTATTGCCAAAGCAACGAACCGTGAACTCACCGACAAGACGCTATTCACCGAATATCGCCAGTTCATCGGCACGCCGGAGTACATGTCTCCCGAGCAAGCGGAGATGAGCGGTCTGGATATCGACACGCGCAGCGACATCTACTCACTCGGTGTTCTGCTATACGAATTACTTACCGGCGTGACGCCATTCGATGGCAAGCGATTGCGCAGTGCCGCGATCAACGAAGTGCAGCGCATCATTCGTGAAGAAGAACCATCAAGACCAAGTACACGACTGAGCGAACTCAGTCACGCACTCCCCTCTCCCCTCGGGAGAGGGGCTGGGGGTGAGGGTTCTACCGATTCACAAGAGTCTTCCATTCAATACATCGTCAAACACCGGCGCACCGATCCCGGTTCACTATCAAAGCAACTTCGCGGCGACCTGGACTGGATCATCATGAAGGCGCTGGAGAAGGACCGCTCGCGCCGCTACGACTCGGCCAACGGCTTTGCCGATGATGTGCAACGTCACCTCGACGACGAGCCTGTGGTTGCGGGTCCGCCTAGTGCCGCATATCGGATGAGCAAGTTCGTGCGAAGAAATCGAACGGGTGTGATGACGGCGTGTGCGGTCCTGGCGCTGTTGCTGGCGGGAATCGCGGGCACAACTTGGGGTTTGTTCCGTGAACAAGCAGCCAAACAAGCCGAGTCGCAGCAGCGCCAGATCGCGGAGAAGAAAACGACCGAGGCGCAGGATAATCTGAGACTGGCTCAAGCGCAAGAGCACAAGGCCAACGCTTCACGCGATGAGGCTCAGAAACAGAAGCAGCAAGCGGGAAACGCAGCCCATGAGGCACGGCGGCAAACCTATCTGGCCAACATCTTTGCGGCGGACACGGCCATCCAATCGAACGAGATCGTCGCAGCACGGAACCGACTTGAAGCCGCGCCCAGCGAGTTTCGCAACTGGGAATGGAATTATCTTCACTCAGCGCTCGATCAAAGCATCAGGCCGGTGCTCTTGGAAGAGGGCGTCCAACGGCACATTATTGCGATCAGCCCCGATGCCACGAGGGCCGTCACGCAGATCGTCGATGGCGTCCACACCATCTGGAATCTGGACACCGGCAAGCCAATCGCTCATTTCCAAAGAGAAGCGGAATTGCTCGAAGAGAGACCGTTGGCGTTCAGCCCCGATGGCACGCGCATCGTGGCCATGCTGAAGGACAGGAACGTCAGCATCTGGGATACCGCCACCGGCGAACTCGCCGTCATCCTGACTAGGGTTACCAGTGCGTATCTGTGGGCTTCGCTCAGCCCCGATACGACGCGCATCGTTACTGGCACCGGTACCAGGATGGCCCACATCTGGGACGCCGCCACCGGCGAAAAGCTCGCCATCCTTGATGGGCTTGCGTATTGGGCGATCTCAGCCACGTTCAGCCCCGATGGAACGCGGATCGTGACCGCCAACTGGGACGGCGTTGCCCACATCTGGGACGCCGCCACCGGCGAAAAACTCGCCACGCTCGATGGAACCGTCCATGGCAGCGGGTCTGGTTTTTTTGATTTCCATGTGCAGTGCGTCTCCTTCAGCCCCGATGGGACGCGCATCGTCACCGTTTCAACGAACCGTACGGCCAGCATGTGGGACGCTTCAACCGGCGCGCCACTTGCCGTCTTCCCGCATGACGGCCATGTTCGCTCGGCTTCGTTCAGCCCGGACGGGACGCGCATCGTCACCGCCTGTGGTGACAAGACGGCCCGCATCTGGGACGCCGCCACCGGCGAACGACTCTTAGTCCTCCGCGGCCATGAGGAAGAGGTGCTTACCGCCGCGTTCAACCCCGACGCGACGCGCATTGTCACCGCCTCTTCCGACAGGACGGTGCGCACCTGGGACGCAGGCAACGGTGAACAACTCGCCGTCTTCCTTGGTCACGAGCACCCGGTGTACTCTGCCGCCTTCACCCCTGATGGCACGCGGATAGTCAGCGCCTCTGACCACGCCGCCCATATCTGGGACGCCACCGCCCGCGACCAACTCCGCGTCCGTGGCGCGGACACGATCCCGGATGGTTTTGGCTATGCCGGAATTTGGTCAGTCTCATTCAGCCCCGATGGGAGGCGGATCATGACTTCCCCTCCTTATTCCAGTGAGCAGGACCGCATCTGGGATGCTGCCACCGGCGAACAACTCGCCGCGCTCCACCGGCCCGCAGGGAAATCGGGTGGCCCACCCTCGTTCAGTCCCGACGGGACGCGGATCGTGGACTCTCATAATCAATCTTACGCGATTTATGTCGATGGTCCTGGTTTCGGCCGTGGTCATATCTGGGATGCCATCACCGGCGAACAAGTGGGCATGCTCAGTGAGCACGAATCCGTGCGTCGGGCCTCATTCACCCCGGACGGAACGCGAATCGTGATGTCAGCGGGTGGGACGACTCTCTTTTTCGATGCCGCCACAGGCGAAGAACTCCCCCTCCCCCGTAGGTACAACAATATCGGACCGGCTTCGTTCAGCCCCGACGGAACGAAGATCTTCACGTTCTCGCGGGACGACATGTCGTTCCACATCCGGGATGCCGCTACAGGCGAACAGCTCGCCGTCCTCGATGGCCCCCACGATAGTATGCGGTCCCCCTCTTTCAGCCCCGACGCAACGCGGATCGTCACCATTGCCGAGGATAACACGGCCCGCATCTGGGATGCCGCCACCGGCAAACAACTCTTCGTCCTTCGTGGCCACGACGATGAGATGAACTCGGCCACCTTCAGCCCCGACGGCACGCGGATCGTCACCACCTCGCAGGATAACACGGCCCGCATCTGGGACGTCACGACCGGCGAACAACTCCTCGTCCTCCGTGGGCACGAGGTCGCTGTGAAACGTGCCTCGTTCAGCCCCGATGGAACGCGGATCGTGACCGGGCATGATATGACGATCCGTATCTGGGACGGTATCCCGTACGCTCAACGGTATCGCGCGAAGCGGGCGCTCAAAGATGCGGAGCCGGAAGCGGTTCGTGTGCTTGATACTGTCACAGCGACCGCGCCGCAACGAGACGGAGCGCCGGATCTGCGGGCCGTTGCAGAAAGCATCCGAACCGATCCGGCCATTGATGAGGTGGTGCGCCACGTGGCGCTCAATCTGCTCATGCACCGGGCGGGACCGATCCAATCGAAGGCGAACAACCTGATCGACGAGCTGAAAGCACAGTTTGTCTTTGCTGCTGATATTCGGGAGGCGGTGCAAGCAGACTCATCGCTCGAACCGGCGGCCCGTGCGGCGGCGATCAATAGCGCACGCTGGATCGAAGACAGCCCTGGTCGTCTTTATTACTGGGCCAGCCAAGTTGTGAAGGACGACGACCGCTCTCCGGCTGACTATGCACAGGCTCAGCGCGCGGCGACATTCGCGTTCCAATCCGACTCTACGTCTCAACACTTTGCCCGTACATCGGCAAAGACTTGGACCCGGCTGCAAAAACCGGACAAGGCGATCGAAGTCTGGCGTGAGCATGTCGATCAAATGCGCGCGGGTACCCCGACCGGAGGTTGGAATCTCACGGATGCTTTGTTCAAATATGGCGAGGCCCTCCTGAAGAACGACCAGGCCAAAGACGCGGAACTGGTGCTGCGTGAATGTTTGTCGATCTTTGAGAAGCACAAGGAGCGCTGGTGGACCCCTAAAAAAGAGATCCGGCGCGTGCTGGGCGAGTGCCTGACGAAACTGGCCAGGTTCACTGAGGCAGAGCCGATTCTGGTCGAGTTGGCCAACGCCGAACTGGAAGATGAGGTAGCGACCGAGGAGAGCACGAACGAGGCCATCCAGCGCGTGGTGGATTTGTACGAAGCCTGGCACGCCGCCGAACCGGGTCAGGGCTACGACGCCAAGGCCGACCAGTGGCGCGCGAAGCTGCCGGTGGTAGAGAGCGCGGACGAGCAGGACGACTGACCGTCCCGCGCGGCTCGTCTACAGTGCGGCGGCTACGGACACGGCCCCCAGTTGGCGAGGAGGGCGAGGAGGTCGGAGGCGCCGACGGTGCCGTCGCCGTTGAAGTCGGCGGGGCAGCTACCCCCACATTCATGCCCCTTTCCCGAGAGCGGCGGTGGCGTATGTCGTCCGTGACATCTTGCTCTAGTCATTGTAGACAGTCTGAGTGCAACGAATGACAAGCCCCGGTCGCTGCGGTAACAGCCGTTTCGAGTACGCTATGGGGATGAGAGGCGCGCTTGCTCAATTGATCCTCACCGTCGCCGCGATGCTCACGGGATGCTCCGGGACTTCGCAAATACGTGTGGCGACGGATGCCGTCTTCCCGCCGTTCCATTACGTTGATGACGATGGTGCGCTCGCCGGTTTTGACATCGAACTCGCCCGTCAGGCGCTCGATCGCGCCGGTATGCAGGCACAATTCGTGCACGCCGAGTCGTATGCGGCTCTCTTCGAAGGTCTGCAACGGGGCGAATACGATGTCGTAGCGGCGACGACAGGGATCACGCCGGAGCGATTGCAGCGCTACGGATTCACCCGACCATACTTCGTCACGTGTCTGGCCATCGTTGTCCGCGCTGGTCCCGGGGAGCCACAAACACCGGCGGATCTCATCGGGCGGCGCGTGGCCGCGGCCGCGGGCACAACTTCGGCATCAGCTGCCCATCAAATCGAGCGTGCGATAGTCGTCGAAACAACCCGCAAACGCCACTCGCTGGTGGCGCTCCGCGCCGGTGACGTTGATGCGATCATCATCGACGAGTTCGAAGCCGTCCCGTTCGCTCGCAACGCAGATGATCTTGACGTCCTTCCCGACGCTGCCGCTATCGAGTCCTACGGCCTGGTCCTGAGGCGTAACGACGACGACCTTCGCCGGCGGCTCGACGCCGCCATCAACTCCATGGAAGCAGACGGAACGCTCGCGGAACTCCGCGCGCAATTCAACCTCGACCGCCCCGCAGACTGGCCAGTGCGCGCGCCTGACTAGAAGAGGTCCGCCGAAGCTCATTTGTGAGGTAGCCGCCAAGTGGTCAGGAGAGGTACTGGGCTGCCATATTCCTACGGACACGGCCCCCAGTTGGCGAGGAGGGTGAGCACATCGGATGCGCCGACAGCGTGGCGGTGCCGTCATGCCAATCTTGCTCGGGTCCCACGCCCCGACATGGGGTCATCTGGGCCGGAATCCGGTACCATGGCGAGCCCATACATGGCAGAAGGAAGGACGGAGCCATGGAGGAAAAAGAATCCACGATCCACGAGAACCCCAGTCCCGAAGATGGCGCCACGGTTCTGCACGGCCATAGCCCCGTAACACACATTGCCCCGGGCCGGAGAGTCGGGCACTACACCATCCGGGAGGTTCTGGGTGAAGGGGGCTTCGCCGTCGTTTATCTGGCCGAGCAAACCGAGCCCGTCCGCCGACGTGTCGCGCTGAAGGTGATCAAGCTCGGCATGGACACGAAGCAAGTCCTTGCCCGCTTCGAAGCCGAACGCCAAGCCTTGGCCATGATGGATCACCCTAACGTGGCCAAGGTCTTCGATGCAGGAGTGACCGGTGATGGCCGGTCGTACTTCGTTATGGAGCACGTTCCTGGCGTCCCGATCACCGAGCACTGCGATCGCCAGCGATTGAACATCGAGCAGCGTCTCGCTCTGTTCACACAGGTCTGCGACGCTGTACAGCACGCGCATCAAAAAGGCATCA